>CAXFJI010000183.1:0-5806 GCA_964003275.1 uncultured Planctomycetaceae bacterium | reverse complement strand
TCTCTGCGAGGTACTCCTCGATAAGTTTTTGGCCGTCATGGGGAACAACAAAAAGAATCTTGCCCGTGTTGCAATCAGTGATGAAGAACATCCTGTCGGTGGACAGCTAATGGGAGCTAACCCTGATGACTTCCCCCCAGCGGCCATTCGTTTAGTCGAAGCAGGTTTTGATGTGATTGACATCAACTTTGGTTGCCCCGTTAAAAAGGTTCTTGGTCGATGCCGGGGCGGCTACCTCCTTTCTGTTCCCGATACTGCTTTAGAAATCATTTCCCGTGTGCGTGATGCCGTGCCGTCTGAGGTGCCCGTTACACTCAAGATGCGCCGAGGCATCGATGATTCTCAAGAAAGCACGGATAAATTCTGGACAATCTTTGAAGGCGCTTTCTCACGTGGGATAGCAGCAATTACTGTCCATGGCAGAAGCGTTCAACAACGGTATGTTGGACCGAGCAATTGGTCATTCCTGAAAGAAGTAAAACGAGTTGCTGGCAACCGCTATGTTTTTGGTTCGGGTGATCTTTTTTCCGCTCACGCGTGTCAGGCTATGCTGGAAGAGACCGGTGTTGACGGTCTCAGTGTAGCGCGTGGTGCCATTGGAAACCCATGGATCTTTGAGCAAACCTTGGCGCTTCTGTCAGGAAAACCAGTCCCTCCTCCTCCAACCCTTCATGAACAACGAGAGGTTCTTCGAGAGCATTTCCGCATGGCAGAGGAACTTCATGGAGAACAACTTGCTGGAAGAAACATGAGGAAATTTGCAATTAAATACGCTCGGCTTCATCCTGACCATCTCTCCGTACGAGACGCTTTTATCGCAGTAAAGGTCAATGCAGACTGGCAAGACGTACTTGACAGACACTATGCATCTGATGCGCCCGGGAGAGATCCTTCTGATTCTGTCGATGAAACCTCAGAGTGAGAATAGGTAGCAAGTCGATCGCGTGCCCACTCTTCCTTGATTCCCTTCTTAATCCACTGCCCTAAAGCCCATGCTGCTGCCTCACGAATCACTGCTTCAGCATCTTTCAGAGCATGTTCAAGTGCTGAAGCAGCATCTGGGTCCGGATTGTTTCCCAGTGCGATTGCTGCTGAACGCGCTAGCCCTTTTCTTTTCGCACGAAGGATCGCTGAACCCTGAAAACGTTTTTTGAATTTCTTGTCATCAAGCATCAGGATATCGGCAAGAGAAAGTGTCCGCTCACCATTTCGCGGCTGAAAGGCCTCTTCGCGAGTAGCTGGTGCATGACGGTTCCACGGGCAGACTTCTTGACAAATATCACAACCAAATACCCAGTGCCCCATTCCCGGTCGTAGTTCTTCTGGAACTGTACTGTGATCCTCAATGGTCAACGTACTGATGCACTTGCGAGCATCCAATACTCGTGGAGCAGGCAACGCTCCTGTAGGACAAGCATCGAGACACGCCGTACACGTACCACAATGATCGACTTCCAATGATGAATCTGCCGGCAAATTCAAATCCGTAAGAAGTCCTGTGAGAAAGAAATAGCTTCCCACTTCAGGGTGAATCAGCATTGTATTCTTGCCAAACCAACCAAGACCCGCTAACCAAGCAAACTCACGTTCGGCCAACGGTGCAGAATCAACGACTCCCCTCGCATGACTCTCAGGAACCTGTTGTGTGAGCCAGGACGCAAGTTTGTTGACACGATCTCGAAGAAGATCGTGATAATCATCACCCCACGCATACCGCGAAACTGTCCCCCTCCCCTGCATGGAATGATTTTCTGCTTTGGCAACACCGTCATTAACAGAATCATTTTCTTTACCGCCCAGCGAATAATCTGTCGCCAACATAACAACACTTCGGACACCGGGAAGGAGAAACTCCGGATGTGTGCGCAGTGACTCATGACGTCTGAGCCAAACTTCCATGACTCCGGCAAACCCTCTGTCAAGCCAATGACGAAAGACATCCTGTCGATGTGGTGACGTTGCTGGAGCAATACCGACACGATGAAAGCCTAAATGCTGTGCTTGTGCTCGAAGACCATCAAGGATTTTTTTGCCTTCTTCGGCAGAAATGGGTCGAGGTGTACTCATTCCATGAAATACTCGGGGGTTTAGGAGGACCAGGGGATTCTATCGCAGTGAAAAGTAAGAAGTGATCTAGACCCAGATGCTGAAGACGCTATCGTCCCCATCCGCATGATTCATGAACAAGAGGGATTTTTTCATGTCGATTGAGCACCGCCCAGTTTTATTTCTTGCCTCAGCGGCACTGGCAACAGTCGCCTTACTTTGCTTGGCAGGCTGCAAAACACAACCACAACCCGTTTATGGTGCAGCGACTGTTGCACCTGCAGCCCCTGGCATGGTTGGGCCACCAAATGCGTATGGCACTCCTCCTCAGCCCGTTTCATACCCTCCCCAGCCTGGTGCTCCAATGCCCGGACCTGCTACCTCGTGGCAAGGCGTTCCTCCCGCAACGACTGCACCACCAACGTGGTCACAAACTGGTCCGCCTGCATCACAGACTCCGGCTCCCGCACCAACAACACAGCCACCACAAACGTTTGGCGCTCCAGCACAACCACAGGCTGTCCAGCCCCAACAAACGCCTGTTCCATCGCCGCAGGCAGCTCCAATACAGCCACAGCAGGGATACACGACGCCGCAACCCTACGGCACCCCACCACCACAAGCCACACCACCACAATACAACACTCAAATGCAGCCCCCGCCCCAAACACAAACAGCTCCACAGCCTCAAACCGTAAATGGCAACTGGTGGCCTTTTACAAACCCCAATGCAGTACCTCCGGCACGAGCAACCCCAACCGGAATCTCTCGTTACTGAGCACTCTTGGTTGATATAAAATCCTGCTGATTCGCATCAAAGTGATTGCCAACACTTTCTTCCGGATATCATGTGATTCCTGACTGACGCCAGCATGTACGCGTCATGGTAGGATTAAGAGGATCAGTTTTGTTCCGTGGAGTGATTACCGATGTTTCATTGGTTGGGAGGCATAAAACCGGGTTCACGGCCAGCAATCAATGCAACAACCTGGAAAGTTGTTGATCGGATCGACTCATTGGCATCGAAAATGGAATCTTTGGATGACGTGGCCCTCAAACGTTTGGGGCGATCCTTATCCTACAGGGCAAAAGCCGGAGAACCTGTTGATTCACTCATCATCGATGCGTTTGCAGCAACGCGAGAAGCTGGGCGTCGAAAACTTGGTATGCGACACTACGATGTTCAACTTCTTGCTGGAGTTGCTCTTGTTCATGGTGCGATTGTTGAAATGCAAACGGGGGAAGGAAAAACCCTCGTCGCCACGTTACCCCTTGTCTTGTATGCACTCGCCGGAAAAGGTGCACACCTTGCAACCGTTAATGACTACCTCGCTCGTCGTGATGCTGAATGGATGGAACCGATCTACCATGCTCTCGGACTCAAGGTTGGGATTGTTGAGTCAGAAATGGATTTTGACACGAGAAGAAAGTCTTATGCGTGTGATGTCACGTATGGGACTGCTAAGGAATTCGGTTTCGACTTTCTCAAAGACCGACTCATGAATCGAGAGATCGTCGAAGGACGAGGGGATCTCGGTGCCATGCTCACTGGTCGTGATGGTGCACGTGGCCCGAAACTGATGCAACGACCATACTGGTTTGCTCTTGTTGATGAGGCGGACAATGTGCTGATTGATGAAGCACGAACACCTCTGATCATCGCGTCACCACCGGGAGAGGCTCAAGCCACGGAACAGGCGTTGTTTCGTTTTGCCGCCTCAGCTGCAGAGCGACTTACAGTCGATGAAGACTTTGAATCAGACGTTCAAAAAAAGACGTGTGAACTCCTTGGCCATGGCCGAAGCCTTGTACGCGCTTTTGACCGTCCACCTGAACTCGATGCTACGAGCCTTCTCGATATTTACGACGCAGTTGAAAGAGCCCTCAAAGCAAAAGTATATTTTGATTGTGATCGCCAATATGTTGTTCGTGACGACAAAATAGTCATCATCGATGAGTTCACTGGCCGTGCAGCCGAAGGCCGCACATGGCGAGATGGGCTCCACCAGGCAGTTGAAGCAAAAGAGGACGTGGAAATAACAGTACCATCCGGGCATGCTGCACGTATCACGATTCAAGATCTATTTGCTCGTTGGCCACATCTGGCAGGCATGACTGGAACAATTGCCACAAGTGCTGGTGAAATATCTCGCACCTATGATGTTGCAGTCTCTATGGTGCCAACCAATCGACCAGCCATACGCCAAAGACTCTCGCCAGTCGTATGTGAAACATACAAAGAAAAATTTGAGAAAATTGTAGAGGAAATTTCAGAACTCCATGCACTTGGCCGACCAGTCCTCATCGGGACTCGATCTATTGATAAGTCAGAAGATCTATCCGCTCTCCTGACTGCAGCAGGCCTTCAGCACACTGTCTTGAACGCTCGGCAGATTGCCCAAGAAGCTGACATTGTGGCTCAAGCTGGTCAACGAGGACAAATCACTGTATCGACAAACATGGCTGGACGGGGTACGGATATAAAACTTGGTGAAGGAGTAGACGATCTCGGTGGCTTACATGTTATCTGCACAGAGCTTCACGACTCAGCACGAATTGATCGGCAACTCGTCGGCAGATGTGGCCGACAAGGTGATCCCGGAACATGGCGTCAGTATGTGGGACTCGATGATGAAATACTCATCGGTGGCTATGGTCCAAAACGTGCCAAGAGAATTGCTGCCCGACTTCGAAGACGGCTGACTCATAACCCTGAGCGACTTCTCTCCGTCTTCAAGAGAGCACAACAACGAGTCGAGGCTCGACACCGCCGACAGCGTCGCGTGTTGGAATATATTGAGCGTCAACGAGCAGAGGCCCATATTCAAATGAGCCAAGACCCCTATCTCGATGCAGCAAGCTGAGCACGTGCCCCATCCTTACACTGAACGGTACTTTTCTGCGTGAGATGATATCGATGTTGACTGCGTCCTTGTGTTGTGTGAGCCTCTCCGTTATGGGACACGCATATCGGCCAATTCTAACGCTGTTAATTTTCTGCACGTGTGCTCTTCGCCTGCCTGCGGAAGAACCAAGTTCACCAATTCAACCTCCCGAAAAAACTGCTGCAGACGGAACCATCTCAGTCGTTGTTCCTGGAGAGCCATCGACATCGATAGAAAAAGCTGACGAACCACAAGTAGCGACGACGCCGAGCACCCCACCTCAGGCGCTTCCTGTTGGTGAAGCTGCCGTACTCCTTTCCACAGCGCTGGAGCCGATGGATCCAAAACATGCCGGCACTGAAGGACTCTACAGTCGACCGCTCCCTCTATTGGAAGCTTTGGAGCGATCCGGGGATCGGGGTCGACGTCTCTGGATTACTCAAGCCTATTGGAAAGTTTCATCTGCTTTTGCATCCGTGCGTTTTTGCACGGAAGCCGTTCAGCGATTGGAACTTATTGCCCCAGGAGGAGATCCTCATGATCGTGCCGTACTCGATGTTGCTGTCGCGGAAGCAAAGGCTGATCTTGCTGAAGCTCGAGCACAACTTGTTGCGACTCAACAGGAACTTGTAGATTTGATTCGGCTGCCTGTTTCTGAATCTGCACCATGGCCGGTCGATCGACCTCTCGCTACCCCCTATCAAACGCACTTTGCCGTTATTTTTTCGAACCGTCCTGCAACCGGCCGAATCCGTGCAATCGACCGTATGCTCCCGAGCAAACATGAAGCTATTGAAGTACGAGCTGCAGCAGTCATTGCAGCTCGTACGGCTCTGGATATGGCGGAAACTGATCATGCCAAAGGAAATCGCCCT
>CAXFJI010000182.1:0-5818 GCA_964003275.1 uncultured Planctomycetaceae bacterium | reverse complement strand
TCGCTGTTGGATCACAGGGTGATGATCGCGTTGCCTTTCTTCAGGATCGTGTTGATCAATTAGTTCGAGCATACCGTGTTCGTGGTCACTTGATGGCCGACATTGATCCACTTGGTAGACCAAGGCCCGGCCTGCCGGAGCTGGACCCCGATTTTTATCACCTAACCGAAGAGGACATGGATCGATCCTTTTCTACAGATACGATCGAAGGTCCGCAGTCAATGTCTTTGCGGCAAATTATCAAGCGTCTTCGGAATACGTACTGTCGATCTATTGGCGTGCAGTTTATGCACATGGATGATCTTTTGGTCCGGCAGTGGCTGCAGGTGCGGATGGAGGGTTGTGAGAATCGAATTCAATTAGATCGACGGCAGCAGCTTCGTATTTATCATCAAATGACAACAGCAGCCGTCTTTGAAGAATTTATCCAAAAGCGTTTTCTTGGGGCCAAAAGTTTTTCCCTAGAAGGCTCGGAAAGCCTTATTCCTCTTCTTGAGATGGCTATTGAGCGAGCGGCGGCTCACGAAATCGGTGACATTGTGTTGGGTATGGCGCATCGTGGCCGGCTCAATGTGCTTGCGAATATCATGGGGAAGAGTCCTCAGAAAATCTTTCGTGAATTTGCTGACCTTGATCCTGAACTGCATGTTGGAAGAGGCGATGTAAAGTATCACCTTGGGCATTCAACAGACTACAAAGCAGCAAATGGTCGCAATGTTCATCTCACGCTTTGCTTCAATCCGAGTCATCTTGAATTTGTGAATCCTGTGGCGATTGGCCGGATGCGTGCGAGGCAGGACCGAAAGAGTGATGTTGTACGTCAAGGTGGAATGTCCATTCTTATTCACGGTGATGCTGCCTTTGTTGGGGAAGGCATTACTCAGGAGACACTCAATCTCAGTGAGCTTGATGCATACCGTACGGGTGGCACGTTGCATGTGATAGTAAATAACCAGATTGGATTCACCACTGGTCCGCGTGAGTCGCGAAGTTGTATGTATGCAACAGACATTGCAAAGATGCTTCAGATACCAATTTTTCATGTCAATGGTGAGGATCCGGAAGCCGTTGCACAAGTTGTTAGTCTTGCGATGGATTTCAGGCGAGAATTTCAGCGGGATGTTGTGATTGACATGTACTGCTTTCGAAGGCGCGGTCATAACGAAGCAGATGAGCCCGCATTTACACAGCCCGCCTTATATCGGGTTATTGAGCGTAGGCCAAGTGTTCATGAGAGCTACCTAGAGAAGCTTCTTAAGCTGGGAGAAATCAGTAGAGATGAGGCGATGCAAATAGCTGAACAGCATCGCGCAAAACTTGATTCAGAGTTGTCGGTTGCTAAAAGTGATGAGTTTGTGCATCGCGGTGAGATCGCTGGGGTTTGGTCGTTCTACATTGGTGGGCGAGAGCGTGATGCTGCAGACGTCGATACCGGTGTTCAACTGGACGTTTTGAAGCATCTTCTTCATCGGCTTGTGTCTGTGCCGGACGGCTTCCAGCCGCACTCAAAAATCCAGAAGTTTCTCGACAATCGGCTAAAAATGGCTGATGGTACGATCCCTCTGGACTGGTCGGCAGGCGAAGCGCTTGCCATGGCTACCTTAGCACAGCAAGGTCTTCGAGTTCGACTTTCAGGACAAGACAGTCAGCGTGGTACGTTTAGTCACAGGCATGCTGTGATTCATGATGTGTTTACGGACGAAACTTTTTGTCCGCTCGAGCACCTCTCGGATGATCAGTCGCAGGTTGAGATCTATAATAGTCCGCTGTCCGAAATGGGTGTTCTTGGTTTTGAGTATGGTTACAGTCTGGACTGTCCGGATGGTCTTGTCATGTGGGAGGCGCAGTTTGGTGACTTTGTCAATGCGGCTCAGGTTGTTATTGATCAGTTCATCATAAGTGCTGAGGATAAGTGGAATCGCCTTTCCGGGCTTGTGATGTTACTGCCTCATGGTTTTGAAGGTATGGGCCCGGAGCATTCGAGTGCCCGTCTTGAGCGATTCCTGATGCTTGCCGCCAAGGATAATATTCAGGTTGTGCAGCCGACCACGCCAGCTCAGCTTTTTCACTGTCTGAGGCGTCAGGTTCTCCGGGTCTGGCGAAAACCTCTCGTGATTATGACGCCCAAAAGTCTCCTTCGGCATCCCGCATGTGTTTCACAGCTTGAAGAGTTTGTCAGTGGGCGATTTCACAGGGTGTTACCTGATTCTGTTCTCCCTCCAAAAGATGTTCGCAGGATTTTGTTATGTTCTGGTAAAGTTGCTTTTGAACTTGAGAAACGTCGTCAAGAGATGGGGCGTCCCGATGTCGCAATTGTTCGTATTGAACAACTGTATCCGCTTCCTCGTCGTTCGCTGGAAGAGGCACTTGCCAATTATGCTCCGGGAACGCCGGCTGTTTGGGTTCAGGAGGAGCCTGAAAACATGGGCGCGTGGCGATTCTTTCGTATTCATTTCGGTGACAAACTTTTGGACCGCTTTCCTTTTTCTGGAGTCTGTCGACAAAGTGCCGCGAGTCCAGCGACCGGGTCAAAAAAGAGTCACGATTTAGAACAGAATGAATTACTCGCTGCTGCTTTTACCAGTTGACATTTTCTACCCATGCGTGAAGATTTCCTATCATGGCACTTGAATTAACGGTTCCTGAAGTTGGTGAATCAATTACCGAGGTGATGATCGGTATATGGAAAAAACAGGAGGGTGACGTCGTTGCGACGGATGATCCTATTGTTGAAATTGAAAGTGACAAGGCGACTGTGGAGTTGCCTGCTCCAAGTGCGGGGACACTGACAAAGATTTTGAAGGCAACAGGGGAACGGGCAACGGTTGGTGAAGTTATTGGCTATATGGAAATTGCAGCACCAGGTGCGGCATCCCCGCCTTCATCGGGAGAGCCCAATGCCTCCGCTCCATCTGCCCCCGAGGTTCGCGTGATGCCAGCGGCAGCGCGTGTTCTTGCTGAGTCGGGGGTGCCCGCTTCTACGGTAGTGCCGACAGGTCCGGGATCGCGAGTCACGAAGGCAGATGCTCAAAAGGCAGTTGCAGCATCTTCAGTTCCACCAGCACCGTCTACTCAAGTGCCAGCTGTCAAGACGATGGAGCCGGCGTCTTCGCTTTCGGCAAATGCAGCTAGCAATCGGGAGGAGCGATATCAGTTAATCACGCCGATTCGACAGCGAATAGCTGAGCGTCTGGTTGAGGCCCAGCATGATGCTGCTCTTCTAACAACATTCAACGAAGTTGATATGTCTGCTGTGAAGGCTCTTCGGGGTAAGTTTAAAGATCAATTTCTTGATCGGTACGGTGTGAAGCTTGGGTTCATGTCGTTCTTTGTTCGTGCAGTTGTTGAGGCATTGCGTGCTGTGCCTCAAGTTAATGCAGAATTTCGAGAACCCCATATTGTCTATCGTGATTACTACGATATTGGCATTGCAGTTGGTGGCGGGAAAGGGCTGGTGGTTCCAGTCATCCGAAATGCAGAAATGCTGTCATTCGCTCAAATTGAAACAACGATCGGTGATTTTGCACAGAGGGCAGGAGCAAACAAATTGAAGTTGGAGGAACTTCAAGGTGGCACGTTCACCATTTCAAATGGAGGCGTCTATGGATCCATGCTATCGACTCCGATCATCAATCCTCCTCAAAGTGGTATTTTGGGGCTTCACGCAATTCAGGATCGACCCGTTGCAGTGAATGGTCAGGTCGTTGTTCGACCAATGATGTATTTGGCTCTTACGTACGATCATCGATTGGTTGATGGTCGAGAGGCCGTGACTTTTCTGAAGCGGATCAAAGATACCATCGAAGACCCAAGCCGATTGATGCTGGAAGTGTAGTCACATGCAGCTTAATTTCTTTACGAATGGCTGGGGCATGGCTTGCGTCAGATGTAAGCAGGTATGTTTTTCAGATATGAGTGTATGTATTCGCTATCATGTGAATCATTTTTCCGTGTCCTTGTTGATAAGAGTTTTTCATGGCGTCTCATGACCTGGTTGTGGTTGGTGGTGGTCCTGGCGGTTATGTGGCTGCAATCCGAGCAGCACAGCGTGGACTCGATGTAGGGATTATTGAAAAGGAGCAGAGGCTTGGTGGAACATGTCTGCGAGTTGGATGTATTCCGTCCAAAGCTCTTCTGGAGTCGAGTCACAAGTTTGAGGAAGCAGGTCATGAATTTCAGTCCCATGGTATTCAATTTGATAAGCTAGCATTTGATTTAGCTGCGATGATGCGACGAAAGGATGAAGTTGTCTCCACACTCAGTAAGGGAATTGAGGCTCTTCTTAAGAAAAATAAAATTACTCGCTATGCAGGTGTTGGGAGACTTTCAGGGCCAGGGCAGGTTGAGGTGCTGGCGACCGATGGAGTGATGAGTGTTGTTGAGTCTCCTCGGATCCTCTTGGCTGTTGGAAGTCGATCAACAGTTCTTCCTGGGATAGAAGTTGATGGAACGTTCGTTGGTACGAGTACTGAAGCACTTGCTTTCAATGAGGTTCCCCCACATCTCGTTGTAATTGGAGGAGGGTATATTGGGCTGGAGTTGGGGAGTGTATGGCGCCGCCTTGGTTCGAAGGTCACTGTTCTGGAGTTTGCCGATCGCATTTTGACGGGCATCGATGCTGAAATTGCCAGCGAAGCCCTTTCGCTCTTTAAGAAGCAGGGACTTGATATTCGTCTTCAGACAAATGTCACGTCAGCTCGTCGGGTCGGTGAAACCTGTATTGTTGAGGTGGAGGGTAATGAAGCAATTGAGTGTAACCGAGTTCTTGCAGCGACTGGCCGACAGCCTGCCACCACTGACATCGGTCTCGAGTCCGTTGGAATTGTGACTGACAAGCGAGGGTGTATCCCAGTGAATGATCACTTTCAGACGTCAGCAGCTGGTATTTGGGCCATTGGGGATTGTATTCCAGGCCCAATGCTTGCCCATAAGGCAGAGGAGGACGGAGTTGCATGCATTGACGGAATGACTGGGGGCTGGGCTCATGTTGACTATCGTCTGATACCAGCTGTTGTTTTCACTCATCCGGAGATTGCAACAGTAGGGATCATGGAAGATCAACTGGTTGCGGATGGGGTTCCCTATAATAAAGGGGTGTTTCCATTTCGTGCGAATGGTCGGGCGCGTACCATTAATGAGACGACTGGTAAGGTCAAAGTGTTGGCGGATGCAACATCTGATCGTGTGTTAGGTGTACATATTATTGGTCCATCGGCTGGTGATCTTATTGGTGAAGCTGCTGCAGCAATGAACTTTGGTGCGACTGCTGAAGATATTGCACGAGTGTGTCATGCCCATCCAACGTTGCCCGAAGCGATGAAAGAAGCATCGTTAGCTGTAAGTGGTCAGGCAATTCATATGTGAGATCAGGCTGTCGCAGGGTGGCAGGATGGACCAATTGGTTCAAAGGTTTTGTAACCAAGAACAAATTCTTGATGCCCCAGTGTCTCAGAGACTGTTTCGGCTCCTGCAGCTATGTTGTGAACAAGATTGACTATTTCATCTCCGACATCGGCCAAAGAGTTTCGTCCTTCGAGAATGCGTCCAGCATCAATATCCATGTCACCTGAAAGTTTTCGGTATGTTTCTGGATTGGCACACACCTTGATAACAGGAGAGATTGCTGAGCCAACGACAGAACCACGTCCTGTGGAGAAGAGAGTTATGTGAGCTCCACAAGCAATGAGTTCAATGATTTCCGCTGGATCACTCACGTTTGGAAAGCCAAACCGGACATCTCCGTCAGGCACAACATCAAGGAGATACAGCCCAGGAGTGTGAGGCACATCTCCGGGCTTGAGGAGTCCGGTAACAGCAG
>CAXFJI010000181.1:0-5839 GCA_964003275.1 uncultured Planctomycetaceae bacterium | reverse complement strand
GCAACCGCTTGCGGCTATGAAGAGTCATGTCAATCTGATTACTGGGATGGACCGTACCTTCCAGCAAGGAACAGATGTGCATGCTCAGTGTGCGTCGTGTTATCTCAGTAGCGCCCGACCATACACGATACAGGGGTCTGCGTGGCCGCTTGATCGTACCCTTGATCATATTGTTGCCGACTCAATTGGGACGACCACTCCATTTCGTACCTTGGAGTTCAGTTGTAACAGTCACCGGGATAATAAAGAATCAATCTACTTCGATAATATATCGTGGTATGGAACAGGCCATCTGGCTCCTTCCGTTCGTGATCCAAGGAAGATGTACTTCCGTCTTTTTTCAAATAAAGAGGCGACGCAATTTCATGATGTCACAAGCCTCGTACTGGAGGATGCTGCCTCGATGCAAAAACGGCTCGGGGCTGGCGATCGACAGAAATTCAATGAGTATTTTGAGTCGATACGCGCGATTGAAATCCAGATGAATCGACTGGAGTCCATGAAGGCAGAGTTGTCGAAGGTTAATTTTGAAGAACCAGTAGATGCCTATCTTCCACGAGGTGACTATATCCGTCTCATGGGTGATTTGATGGTTGCGGCCCTTCAGACGGGATTGACAAATGTTGCAACCTTCATGGTTGGGCCAGAGCGGTGGGATACGCCCTATATGTTTGATGGCTTGTTCGATAAGCCACGAAGTCATCATCAGATGTCACACAATCAAACCAAAATGATCGACGATTTATTGCTCGTGGATAAATTTCACATGGAGCAATTTGCGTATCTTGTGGAAAAGATGATGGGCATCCAGGAGGCCGATGGCACCACCCTCCTTGATAATACGCTTTTCACGTATGGCTCGGGACTCGGGGATGGATCAACGCATCAGTACAATGACCTTCCGATTATTGTGGCTGGTGGAGGAAAACGACTGAAGGGTGGTTTGCATATCAATATGCCTGAAGGCACTCCATTGGCTAACTTATGGTTGACACAGGCACGGCTGCTTGGGCTCGACATGGCCGATTTCGCAGATAGTACTGGGGAAATAACAGATATCCTTGCAACGTGATGTGGCATAGGTCGTACATGTCGAGATGCGAGGATCATCATGTCTCAAATATCATGGTGAGTGGGCATGGCAGAATTCGATGATGAATTGTTTATGTGCTGGGAGGCTGCTGATCCTGGTTCGGTACTAGGATTCGTTGTGTGCATCTGTGGCGGTTGTGGGAGCGAATATCAGTGTCCCTACCAGCAAGAGTCTGATGGCCGGTATGAATGCCCTGATTGTGGAACCATCAATGATGCAGTTTGAATCTGATGCCCCAGAAAGTGTCCGGACGTGCTGTACTGGGGTTCACAACAATAAACTGGGGTGCAGATACATGATACGGATTGGTCTCATGATTGGCCTGACTGGATTGCTTATGCAGTATGGCCGATATGGTGACGCGACAGAGACGCCGATCCCCAATATTGTCATCATCGTGTCCGACGATCAGGGCTATAACGATTTAGGAGTGCTTGGGAACGGCATTATGACCCCAGCGCTTGATCGATTAGCAAAGGAGGGGACACGACTGACACAGTTTTATGTCGCATGGCCTGCCTGCACACCTTCACGAGCAGCGTTTCTTACCGGGCGATATCCTCAACGGAATGGTATCTATGACATGATTCGGAATGAGGCGCCAGATTATGGGCATGAGTATTCAGAAGCGGAATATGCTGTTTCGTTTGAGCGGATTGGCGGTATGGATGAACGAGAGATCATTCTGCCAGCCATACTCAGCCGGGTAGGCTACACAAGTGGCATATTCGGAAAGTGGGACCTTGGTTCACTTCAGCGGTACTTACCGACGGCACGTGGGTTTGATGACTTCTATGGCTTTGTGAATACAGGAATCGATTATTTCACCCACGAACGATACGGTGTTCCAAGTATGTACCGGAATCAGCAGCCGACTGTGGAAGACCGAGGCGTGTACTGTACAGAGTTGTTTGGACGCGAGGCGAAGCGTTTTCTTCACGCGCATGCTGGCAGAGCACCCTTTTTTCTGTACCTGCCATTCAATGCTCCCCATGGTTCTTCCTCACTTGATCCCTCGATTCGTTCGACGGTGCAAGCACCACAGGAATTCAAAGAGCTCTACCCGCCGGTCGACGAAGAGTATCGAACCGTTGAGAAGTATCGTTACGGTGGCCAAGCAAGGGTTGTGACCAAAGAGGCTCGACAGCGAGACTACCGTGCTGCTGTGACATGCATGGATGCAGTCATCGGTGAGCTGCTCGCCATCCTTGAGGCAGCAAACGTTTTGGATAACACCATTATTCTTTTTTTCTCAGATAATGGCGGAGCGAGTGGCGCGGACAACAGTCCCCTCCGGGGAAGGAAAGGACAGATGTGGGAGGGCGGCATTCGGGTGCCGTGTCTCATTCGTTGGCCAAACGGCGACATACCGTCTGGGGCAACCTGTGACGCATTTCTGACAAGTCTGGAACTCCTTCCAAGTCTTGTTCGGGTGTCAGGCGTTCCACCTTCAGACGATACGTGTCTTGATGGATACGATTGGTGGTCAACGTTGCGAGGAGAAACAGAAACACCACGAAAAGAAATGTTTTGGAAGCGAAAGGATATGTGTGGTGCTCGCGTTGGAGATTGGAAGTGGGTGTCTATGCCGGGTTCGGGAAACGGATTGTTTGATCTCACTGTCGATGTTCATGAAGATCATGACCTGTCAGTCGAGCGGCCGGATATTCTTCACATGGTTCAGGAGCGTTTTCAGAAATGGATGCACGACATGAACAATGCCGAACCACGGGGGCCGTTTCGTGACTTTTAGTGTCGCGGATACCATTGATACCGAACAGCCTCTGTCTGCCGTCGGCCGACAGGAAGAGAGACCGATCGTATCTGTCAGGAGTACTTGATATGCCACACATGGGTCGACGTGATGTACTGACATCGTCGTTTCTTCTTGCATTTGCAGCGTCCAGAACACAGGCGAACACAGATGACGGGCGGCTGTTCGACGTCGAGAAAGATTTCCGTATTCGTCATGGTGGCATTCGGCACTCCGTCATGGGGTGGTGCTTTAAGCCAATGGATGTCATGACGCTTGCACAGCATGCAAAGGAAATCGGGCTTCAAGGCATCGAGGGGGTTTCTCGAGAACATTATCCAGCGATCAAAAAACTTGGACTCGATATTTCGCTTGTTGGGAGCCATGGGTTTTCCCGCGGCCCATGCAACCCGGAGTATCAAGAAGAGGTTGAGTCAAAACTGCTTGATGCAATCGATGTAGCTGCATCCGTGGGATGTAAAAAAGTGATCACGTTTACCGGCATGCGATTTGATGGAATCGATCCGGAACGCGCAGCGGCTGACTGTGTGCGTACGTGGAAAGCCGTTCTCGGTGAAGCGGAAAAAAAAGATGTCACACTCGTCCTTGAGCATCTGAATTCTCGGGATGCGACGCATCCGATGAAAGGCCATCCCGGATATTTTGGTGATGATGTTGATTTCTGCGCAGAACTCATTCATCGCGTGGGTTCATCACACTTCAAACTACTGTTTGATATCTATCATGTCTCGATTATGAATGGCGATATTATTCGAAGGCTCCAACAGTATCAGAATATTATCGGGCATCTTCATACGGCTGGAAATCCTGGTCGAGGAGAACTCGATGCAACACAGGAAATTAATTACCCCGCCGTGATTCAGGCTGTTCGTGACATTGGCTATGAGGACTTTGTGGCACACGAATTTATTCCAACGTGGCCTGATCCGATTCTGGCCCTTCGGCATGCTGCCAAAACCTGCGATGTCTAAGCATGGATGCTGTCAAAGACGATATCCGAGCGGATGGCAATCGAGTTGCTGTAGTCTGAAGGCGTTATACAACCAATAAAAGTGAGAGCTTTGGAGCAACGGTGAGGAATTCTGGCACACTGTGTTGCCTCCAAGGAGAGAATGGAATTATTATTGATGCAGACGCATTCGTGGAGGTCAGCAGCTCATTCATATGTTCCGCATTTTTGTGAAAACAATACGCTCAGGTATTTCGGCAATGGTGTGTGCGAGCTGCCTCGTTGTCTTGGATTGTTCTGCTCGTGGTGCTCAGGCATTCGACAGTCAGCGTGCAGCCCAAAAGATCGATGCGCTCATTGTTAGCCACCTCAAGGCTAAAAACCTGGAACCGAATCCGACGATTACCGATGACCAATTGGTTCGTAGGACATATCTGGCCATCATCGGCCGTATTCCGACACTTGCAGAATCTGCTGCATTTCTATCTTCCAACAATGCAGATAAGCACTCAGTCCTGGTCAAACGCTTGTTGGCGAATGATACCGCATACACCGCACACCATTTCCAATTCTGGTCTGACCTCCTTCGTGTTCCCTCGGGGCAACACTGGTCATTGGTCTACCGCGAGTGGATTCGTCAACAAATTCATGCCAACACGCCGTACGATGAGTTCGCTCGGCGACTGGTCAGTGGACACGGACTTGTTTTCGAGAATCCTGCCGCAGCGTATTACATCCGGGACACCGGGATGCCGCTGGATAACATGTCGAATACGGTACGGGTCTTCCTCGGTACACGACTGGAATGCGCGCAGTGCCACGACCACCCGTTTGACAAGTGGACGCAGATGGACTTTTTCAAAATGGCCGCCTTTACCTACGACTTTGACCACCGTGGTGGTGGTGTAAATCGTAGCAAAATGTTTGGCGCACTTACGCAGGAAGAGAGGGCGGCTTATACCGCTGCGATCCCGATCGAAGGATTCCCTTACTTTCGTTCGGAGGAGCAGGTCAATGCCTATCTTGAAAAACCCTTGGCTGAAAAATTTCTTGTAGAACACGAGTTGAGTGAAACACGGTTCCGGAAGTACGTCGCGACCGGAATGCATGCCGAACAGCAGTTAGCGGAATTCAATGAACCGGTTCGACGGAACATCTCCCAGCTCGGAAATCACATTACGTACACGCAGGTTCGTCATCTCGATCGTCCGCTCCAGCTTCCTCACGACTACCAATATGATGACGCGAGGCCTCACGATGTTGTGCTCCCTGGAACGATGTTCGGTGCAGAGGTTCCACCTCATGCTGATCAAACAACCCGAAAGAATGCCTATGCACGATGGCTGACTGCACCGGACAATCCGCGATTCACCAAAGTCATCGTAAATCGAATCTGGAAGCGCACATTCGGGCATGGCATTTTTGAGCCGGTGGATGACTTGACGGATGAAACCATCATTGAGCAGCCTGAGCTGCTTGCCTATCTCGAAGGGCTAATGCGCGATGTGGGGTACGACATTCGCGCATTCCAGAGTGTGCTCTTTCACACGGCGTTATTCCGTCGGGAAATGTACGGCCAGGATCATCCGATGGGTATGTCGTTTGATTTTGCTGGCCCGTTGATGAAACGAATGAGTGCTGAACAACTGTGGGATTCCATCGCGACCCTTGTGATTCCAGATATTGATACGCATGCGCCAAATCGTGAAAAGCTCCTCCGACGGATTGCTGAAACAAAGGCAAAACATCACAGTCTGGAAGTCAGGCCCATGGAAGAAGTGTTGGAGCGAATGAAGGTTGCTGGATCGCGGCATCGGGCGTTCCAAAAGGAACAGGAAACGTACCAGGCACTGATTGTTGCGGCGTATGATGCTGGCGAAAAGGAGAGGGCTGAGGAACTCACGCAACAGGTGAAGGATAAGGTTCGTAAGATTGACGAGTTGAATCGTGAGTCTGTTTTTGTTGATGTGAACAATGACGAGGGTGGCTCATTGGAAATGACCATGACCAGTCATCCGCCTGA
>CAXFJI010000180.1:0-5853 GCA_964003275.1 uncultured Planctomycetaceae bacterium | reverse complement strand
ATTTCATTTCCCTTCAGTGTTATGTTTTAGCGTCTCATGCATTCCCAGCATGCCGTTCCACAGCTGCAGCCACAAGTCCTGAAAATAAAGGGTGTGCTGAGGTTGGCTTGCTCTTAAATTCTGGATGAAATTGTACAGCAACAAACCATGGGTGATTTACAACCTCAATGATTTCTACAAGCGCATCATCGGGACTCGTTCCTGCCACAACAAGTCCTGCCGCTTCGAGTTGTTTTCGAAAATGTGAATTGAATTCGTAACGGTGACGATGGCGTTCGGTTATTTGTTCAGTCCCATAAGCAGTCGAGGATTTTGTATTTTTAGAGAGGATGCACGGTTGGCTGCCAAGTCGCATTGTGCCGCCCTTTGCCACAACCCCATGCTGTTCTTCCATGAGCGCTATGACCGGATACGGTGTGTCTTTTACAAACTCGGTCGAGTGAGCTTCTCCTAATCCAGCCAGATTCCGAGCAATATCAATGACCGCACACTGCATGCCAAGGCAGATGCCTAAGAAAGGAATGCCATGTTCTCGTGCAAAAGAAATGGCTTCTACCTTTCCTTCAATACCACGTTCTCCAAAACCACCAGGAACAATGAGGCCATCGAAACCTCCAAGGAGTCGTTCAGCTCCCTCTCGTTCGATATCTTCACTTTTTATCGGCTGTACGCGAACTTGAGTCTTGTGAGCAATGCCACCATGATCCAACGCCTCGTAGATGCTTTTGTAGGCATCACGATGTTCCGCATATTTGCCAACAAGTGCGATCGATATTTCATGTTCTGGATTGCGAAGACGGTGCAATATCTCATGCCAGTTTTCCAACTTGGCAGGTCCAGCTTGTAGCCCAAACCGCTTGAGTATCAATTCATCAATGCGGTTCGATTGAAGTGAGAGAGGCACTTCATAAATTGAGAAATCTTTGTCTCGCTCCTCAATGACGGCATCGATTGGCATATTACAGAATAATGCAATTTTTTCACGATCGACTATATCCAAAGAACGTTCTGTCCGGCAGACTAACACATCTGGTTGGATACCAATCTGCCGAAGAATACCGACTGAGTGCTGAGTTGGTTTTGTTTTTAGTTCTCCGGCTGCTTTGAGGTAGGGTACGAGAGTGAGGTGTATGAACATGCACGTCTCTCTGCCTACTTCAAGCGGTATTTGTCGAATTGCTTCAAGAAAAGGAAGACTTTCTATATCACCAACTGTTCCACCAATCTCCGTGATCACAATGTCAGTTTCATGATCAGCAAGATTCTTGACAACTTCCTTGATTTCATTCGTGATGTGGGGAATAACTTGGACTGTTTTACCAAGGAACTCTCCCCGACGTTCCTTGTTAATTACAGAAACATAGATTTGTCCTGTTGTGTAATTGCTTTCACGAGTAAGGTGGGTGGCAGTAAATCGTTCGTAGTGACCTAGGTCGAGGTCGGTCTCACTGCCATCATCGAGCACATAGACTTCACCGTGTTGATACGGACTCATTGTGCCTGGATCGACGTTTATATAAGGATCCAGTTTTTGCATCTTTACCCGTAACCCCCTAGATTCGAGAAGCATGCCAATTGAGGCACTGGTGAGACCTTTGCCTAGCGAACTGACAACGCCGCCTGTCACGAATATGTGCTTGGTCACGAGTACGAGTTCCTTCCCGTCATCCGGGGTGAATAACCTTGACTAACTCCTTAGCCACGCCGGAATTGGATTGAACCGAACAATTGGCTGCGGGTCAAATGAGATCCTCGAATCACGGTAGTTGGAGAGGGCATCAGTACTTTTGTGACGAGCACGGGGCATCAATATTACGGCCGCAATCAACTACTAGGTGAACCTTCAGGTTTTCGTGGTACAGTTGGGTATATGAATAAAGCATCCGCAATCCAACAGCCCGTGGCCTTATCATCTACTTCGAATGTTCGTATACGAAGTTTGGAGCCTCTTGTTCCGCCAGCTGATTTGTTGGCAGCACAGCCCCTTGCCGGGGTAGCGGCATCAACCGTGGTTTCTGGACGACGTGCAGTCGAAGAAGTTCTTGCGGGTGACGATTTGCGTCTTCTTGCAGTTGTTGGACCATGCTCCATTCATGATATTGATGCTGCGCGGGACTATGCGAAACGTCTCAAATCATTAGCTGATCGTGTCGCGGATAAATTACTTGTCGTCATGCGTGTTTATTTTGAGAAGCCTCGTACAACAGTTGGCTGGAAAGGTCTTATCAATGACCCTCACCTGGATGACTCCTTTGACATCTCGATGGGGCTTCAGATGGCACGGAGTCTCTTAATCGAAGTATCAGAAATGGGCCTTGCGACAGCCACAGAGTTTCTTGAACCAATAACACCACAATACATTGCAGACACAATTGTTCTTGGTGCCATTGGCGCTCGTACAACAGAAAGCCCAACGCATCGCCAAATGGCGAGTGGCTTATCGATGCCAGTTGGCTTTAAGAATTCAACTGATGGTTCACTTCAAGCAGCGATTGATGCAATGCAGGCAGCACGCACGCCACATAGCTTTCTGGGCATTGATAATGCGGGAGGAACAGCTGTTGTCTCAACGGCAGGAAATCCCTGGGGGGTTCTTATGCTCCGTGGTGGCCGCAGTGGCTCCAACTACTCAAGTTCAGTGATGCAAGATGCACGTCAACGGATGGAACTGGCAGGTCTGCCTCCTCGCATAATTGTTGACTGTAGCCATGCCAATTCAGGTAAGGATCACCGTCGGCAGTCAGTTGTTTGGCGTGATGTGATGATGCAGCGAATTAATGGTGATGGATCAATCGTTGGTATGATGCTTGAAAGCAATATCTCGCCTGGTAATCAGCCAGTGCAACAGGATCGTTCAAAGTTGCAGTATGGGGTCTCCATTACAGATGGCTGTATTGGTTGGGATGAGACAGAAGAACTATTGCTTGAAGCACACAGTCAACTTGGGGCTGTTTAGCAGGCTTTGATTTGCCTCGACTCAGCCAGCACGCATCGCTAGGATCCTTCTCGTCCCTCACTGAAAGGATTCTACATGTATCTTGCTGTCCGAGTTTTTTGCTGTGTTGTAGTTGTCATGCTGAGCAAGGATAGTTGTGCGCAGTTCGTCCCACAGCCTGTGCTCAGTAATCAGCCGACAGCTCAAATGAATAATGGATCTTCTGAAATTCAGACCGTTGTTGCCGCGACACAAACGCTCGATCAGTTTTTCGGACTCTCTATCGAATCCATTCCTCCAAGTATGCTGAATGATGCATCAGGAGTGGCAATATTTCCTCATATGATCAAGGGAGGCTTCATACTGGGTGTCAATTTTGGGAAGGGAGTGCTCCATGTTCGGAATCAAGACGGCACGTGGAGTCCTCCGGCAATGGTCACAATGGGTGGAGGAAGTGTGGGTTTTCAGGCAGGTGTGCAAGCTGCTGACATTGTTCTTGTTTTCAAAACACCACAAAGTTTGAACGGTTTTTTGGAAGGACAGAAGGTGACGCTTGGAGCAGATGCTGCTATCGCTGCTGGGCCCGTAGGGCGTCAGGCCAATGCGAGTACAGACGCTCGGCTTGGTGCAGAGATTTATTCCTATGCACGAAGCCGTGGACTTTTCCTTGGGGTTTCTCTTGGAGGAGCGGATGTCTCTATTGATGGGAATGCAAATGGGATGTTGTACGGCCGTATTGGATTGACAACAGCAGATATTTTTCAGAATCGTGGGCTTGCTCTTCGGCCAGAAGTCATCCAGTTGGTTCAAGATCTTAATGCTCGCACGCAACGGGTAGGAGCCCCATCAGCTGCTCAGTCAGCACCAAGTCAGGCTCTACCATCGCCTTCCATGGATTCAAAGCCTCCGGTTGTATCTAGCATTCCTTCGTCGTCGACTCCAGCCACTCGTATTTCCGCCGTTCCGCCATCACAAGCGACGGTGCCCCTTATTCCAATCCAGACAAATCCTTCAACGATTGATCCACCATTGGTTCCAATCGTACCGCGATAGTCAACGCCCAAACCAATACGTAGCCGCTAGATTATTTTACGTGAATCACTCAATGCGGATGCGTAGATTGCGGAGATCATTTTCACGGTCGTGGCACCTGCGTACATGCCCGTTTCAGGCTCACGATCTTCGTTGATTGCATCAATAAGGTCGCTCACCGCTCTTTTGCCCCATAAGGCTCGCTCTTTCGTGCGATTCATGTCGAGTGCTGTTGGGTCAACGCCCAAACCACTTGGACCAATCGGTTGCCATGAATAATCTTTATCAACTCTCCAGAGTGGTGCAGAACGAAAATAGCAGTGAGGGATACGATCAGGCCAGATATGGATTGCGCCTTTTGTACCAGCTACCGTGAGGCCAAAATTGGGTTGCTTGAGCCCCGCATCTCGAATGCTTGCAAAGTAACCAATCGGCCCATCTGCAAGACCAAACATTGCTGCTATTGAGTCACCAGCAATAAGCCCAAGGCCTTCTGGGCCCTCCGCAAAATCTTCCTTCGTTATGGTTTGACCATTTTTCGTGACGGTTGCTTGACACCATTGTGGCTCACCTCCAAGGTCAACCATCATGTCAAGAATGTGGCTGCCGAGCACCCAAAGATCTTCGCCTCCTCCCCGATGGTCTTCCTTGCCACGGCCACGAAGTTCAAGAACTCTTCCAATTTTTCCAGCTTCAATGAGATCTCGAGCAGCAAGATATGATTCACTATGGCGATTTACAAATGCAATACTCAATTTAGTGTTTGCTTTACGGCAGGCTTGAATGACAGCTTTTGCTTCATCAGGAGTTCGTACAAAAGGCTTTTCAATAAATATTCCTTTTGCACCACTCTTGGCTGCATGAATAGCCATTTCAGCATGGCAATCGATGTGTCTCATGCAGATGACAACGACGTCTGGCTTGACGTCTGCAATCATGCGTTGCCACTCTAGGAAACCAGCGTTTTTCTCAAGCCCATGACGCACACAGGCTTGTGTGAGGCCATCTGGAGAGTCATCAGCAACCGCGACAACCTTTGCATCCAAGCGGTTTTGCCACAACTGATCAATGGCGTGGCCCCAATCACCACGGCCAGTACGGCCAATGGCTGCAACTCTCAAAGCACGTGTCCGTTGTGTTTCCATGAGACATTTCCTTTTTCAGTCACTACACTATTCAGAATAAAGTATGATCCTATTTCAAAAGTTCTTGAAGCCCCAACATTTTTATCAGATCACAAGGAGTGTTGTCTTTTCAAAAGAATGAGGCAATCCTTCATCGAAATGGTTTGTGAGTAAATCAAGACTATGCACCGAGTTTCAAGTGGATTGAGGGTAGGTCGAGCATCAGGATCAGAGAACAACCATGACAGCGGCCGAGATTCCAATGCCATCGAAAACATTGATCGAGCCATGGCTCTCGGTGTTTTTCTCAATGTCGGTTTTGTGATCGTGGAGTTTGGTTTCGGTGTTGTCTCAGGCTCGCTTGCGCTGATTGCCGACGCAGGCCACAACGCAAGTGATGTTCTTGGTTTGCTTCTTGCTTGGGGTGCAGATTATTTGGCACGACGTCCTCCTACCCGAAAATATACATGGGGATTAAGGCGATCGACTATCTACGCAGCTTTTCTGAATGCCGTGTTCTTACTTGTTGCATGTGGTGGCATTCTGTGGGAAGCGTGGCATAGATTTACAGATCCCCAGCCAGTAGAAGGCCCCACGATCATTATCGTTGCCCTACTGGGTGTCTTGATAAATTCACTGACAGCGTTTCTTTTTCTGAGGGGCCATCATGATGCAAACATTCGTGGAGCATTCCTTCATATGGTTGCCGATGCTGCAATATCGGTAGGGGTCGTCGTAGCCGGGGTTGGCATTCTTCTTACA
>CAXFJI010000179.1:0-5939 GCA_964003275.1 uncultured Planctomycetaceae bacterium | reverse complement strand
AACAACAAAACGTTGGTGATACCGTACTGAGCCTCTTGTTTGACACTGTGTTGGGGAACACAGATGAAAACAAGAACCAATAGTTATCGTGCTTGAGTCAATGCAGCCAAGCGTCAAGTGTCGATATTATCGACGGCGATTTGTAGTGGGTCGTGATGGTGAGCTGCCTCGATAATACCTTCGTCGCACGCTGTTTCCATAGATATGTAGCGGTCGGTAGGCACGTTTTTCAATCGGTGTGTTCTTTATTTCCTTCCGAGAATCACCGAATGTAATGATCCGAGGGTCAAATCCAGTTTTGCCAACAGGGGGAGCCGCCTCACTTGTTCCAGAAAAGATTGGGAACAGGGCAATGACAAACATCCAGATGCGAGAAATGGCGCGCATGAAAGGTTTCTCCAAGCATGAGTCGCCGGCCTTTTGCCTCATCGGCATTTAAATTCAAATAATATGAGGAAGATAACGAAGCGTTCATGTTCGTTATAGTTGATACAACTGGCCTATCACATGTGGGCGTTTGGTTTTTTTTAGAGCAATGAAGAAGTGTTTATTATGACGCCTAAGGAGTGTGATTTTCATTACTGGTTGCATGTGCGGGAGTGACTGGTTTTGTGCGCACGGTGTGTGGAGTGTCGGCCACGAAATGGATCAGGTGTTGTGGCGTTGCCAATGAAAATAGAGGGAGTCAGTGATGGTTTTCTTCGCATCATTGCACAAGTGCCAATGGGCATATGAAAAAGATGGCGGAGCTTTTTCATGTGATGAAGAGAAATGAGTCGGCGTCAGCGAGAAAGTTTGTTATTAATCGTGGCTTGGCATCACATCCGACAGCCCAAATAGATGTGATAGATAGATACGTTGAATATTCAAGGTGCATGCGGTCTATTAATCGATAGTCTCCCTGAACTCTTTGGATAAACAGACAACGCACATCAGGGGATGCACACAGAATGCATGTAGCAATACAGGAGTAGAGTAGATGAAACAGTTGTGTCGGTCTGTTTTTCTCATGCTGTCCATGATGGGTGGCGTAAAAGCAAATGATGATATCCTCGTGGCTGACTTTGAAGGCCAAACCTATGGCAAGTGGAAAGCTGAAGGTGAAGCGTTTGGCACGGGACCTGCGAACGGTACACTGCCGGGGCAGATGCACGTCAGTGGCTACAAAGGCAAGGGACTCGTTAATTCGTTCTTGAGAGGTGATCGTAGTACTGGCACGTTGACGTCTCCACCGATTAAAATTGAGCGGAACTATGTGACGTTTCTAATCGGTGGGGGAGGGCATGCTGGTAAGACCTGTATGAATCTGCTTGTCGATGGCAGCGTCGTCCATACGGCTAGTGGAGGCAATACTCGGTCGGGTGGCAGTGAGGAACTCGAACTTGCGTTCTTGGACGTTCGTAATCTGTTTGGTAAGGCTGTCGTGTTTCAGATTGTTGATGCCGCAACTGGGGGTTGGGGACATATCAATGTGGACCAGATCGTACAGTCTGACTCCAGACCGACACTGCCGGAACTCGCGCGGCGAGAAAAGTCATTCACTGTCCAGCAGAGCTATCTCGTTATTCCAATTCAGAACAAAGGAAAACCGAAGGGCGAGATCCAACTGTTTATTGATGATAAGGAAGTCCGTCGCTATGGCCTGAACATCGCGACTGGAGACAATACGACGGACTGGTTCGCTTTTTTTTCGATCGGTTCCTACAACGGACAGACGGCTCGCGTTGTTGCCAGTAATGTTACTGAGGAAGGCTTTGCGCTGGTGAAGCAGTCTGACATTATTCCTGGAGAAGGCGGTTTCTACAAAGAGCCACACCGGCCTCAGTTTCACTTCACGCAGAAGGTGGGTTGGAACAACGATCCAAACGGAATGGTGTATTATGATGGGACGTGGAACCTCTTTTTTCAGCACAACCCTGTTGCTTTGCCATGGGGGAACATGACGTGGGGCCACGCGACCAGCAAGGATTTACTCCACTGGGAACAGCAGCCCAACAAGTTGTTTCCAAAAACGATGGCCGTAGGCGCCTGCTTTTCTGGTGGAGCGATTGTTGACACGCACAACACTGCTGGTTGGGGCGCACATGCCTTGGTTGCCTTCCTGACAGACACTGGAGCTGGTGAGTCCATCGCCTATAGCATCGATGGCGGCAAGACGTTTAAGTGGTATGAAGAAAATCCTGTCGTTAAGCACAAGGGCCGCGATCCAAAAGTCATCTGGTATTCGTATAACGATACCGATGAGCCGTTGAATGAAAAGGCAAAGATGCTTGGTGGGCACTGGGTGATGATCGTCTTTGACGAGCATCCGGATTACAAACGCAATGCTGCGTTCTACACGTCAACGAATCTTAAGAATTGGACTGAGCAAAGCCATCTTCCTGGCTATTTCGAATGTACGGAACTGTTCAAACTTCCTGTCAATGGTCATAAGAAAAATAGTCGTTGGGTTGTGTTTGCAGCGGATGCAAAGTATGCCATCGGTCTGTTTGACGGGAAGACATTCACGCCGGAACATGAAGGCAAACATCAGGTTCATTGGGGGCCATACTACGCCTCTCAAACATTTGAGAATACACCGGACGGACGTAAGATTCAGATGGGCTGGCTACGAATTCCTTCGCCTGGCCCGTACAATCAGCACTTCAGTTTTCCCCATCAGTTGACTTTGCGGACAACGGATGACGGTATTCGTATGTTTGCTGAACCGATCAAAGAGATCGAACAACTGCGAGTGAAGACCAACGAGGTCAAGTCGCTGAAGCTGATTGCAGACAAACCGGTCACGCTGCCCGTTGCAAGTGATCTACTGGATGTTCGGCTGAAGGTCAAAATTGGCGCAGCGACGGCAATTGAAATCAGCATGCTGGGCAGAAGCATCCGGTACGACGTAGAGTCTCAGACGCTCAACGACGCGCCCCTCAAGCCGGTTGATGGCTGCATCCGTATTCAGGTGCTGGCCGACCGCTCGCTAACAGAGATTGTTGGAAACGACGGCCGAGTGTGTATTAGTGGAAACGGCCCAGTGAAGCAGCATGCCGGTGAAATATCTGTGAGGGCTTTTGGTGGTGATGCACAACTTGTGTCATTGGAGGCTCATGAACTCATGTCCATTTGGCAGCAAGAGAGCTCAAAGGATCAATCACGTTGATATTGCTTATTCACCATTCGATTTAGTGTACGGTAACGTATGCCTGGTCAGTACGGCACACATCGACCGGGTCTGGTGCACTAGAGGCTTGTTTGTGTGATAGTCATTTGCCGAGCGGATGCTCCTGAAGACAGTCAGGATCCTGAGTGTCTGCGTCGCCTGTCTCATTGACTGGGTGCGTAAAAAGATACTCCCACACAGGTGCATAGAGCGAACGCCCCTCACGATCCTTTGGAGAATTCCGACCCGGTTGCACTGCTGAATGGGCCCGCTTAACGTCATCGTTGACGTTTGCTGCTGACACGAGTCGACGAGTATTTTCGTAGGGTGGCACCGAATTATCGACGTTCACAATTGGGCCGAAGGCATGCATGCCGAGCAATTCCCATGAACGACAATAGTGGTCCCCAGACCAGCCAGTGTCGAGAACATGTGAAAATCCGAAAAAACGTTCAGGAGGTGTTGTCGATGGGAGTGACTGCCAGTCCTGATCCTGGTCTCGAGGTCCGCATAGCATCACGACACGATCGACACGGATCTCTTTTGCAAATCGTGCAGCTGTTGTTGAGCCATGAGATGATCCAGCAATAATAACTTTTCCCCAGCGAACAGAATATCCGTCAGAAGAGAGAAACTGTTTCCACTGACCTTGTGGGTGAGTATGTGAAAGCCAGAGAAGCATCGCTCGGGTTCGTTCCATCATCGAATCTGGTTTTGGGATATCAATTTGGTCACTCACATCTTTACCCGTCGCCGCCTCAAGCCGAACATTTCCACGATCCATTCGATCTCGTGGTTTCAGGATGCTAAACCACTTGTTCGCATAATGTGGTTGGATTGTATGGAGCCCGTACGAGTTGAGGGTTTGAAAAAGTTCATCGTTGTAGCCCATTAGCCAGACAACAAGTCGCCCCTTCAGCGGGACACGCGTGTCAACGGACGCATGCTCAACGTCTTGAGGTGTTCCATCCTTATCAAAAATAAAATTGATAGCCGGGTGAGGCTTCGCTCGCCGATCAAGTTCACTTGCGCGTGTCTGGAGATGATATCGCTGAGGCTGACGGTCTAGGATTTGAGCAACGCTATCATGATGATGGAATACAAACAGCGCGTTGACAATGCTTGCAGTCCAAAGCAGACATTTCATGTCGATTCTTTCAGCTACTGGTGTGGTCTCATTAAAATTGATCTGTGTTAGATATTTTCAAGCCGACCACTGACTTGAGCGTAGGGGGCAGTCTTGACACCGGCTGTATCAAGCAGTGAGCCGTAGAGATCCATCAACGGTGTCTTTGGTGTGTACGTCACATGTCGCCCTGGCTTGAGAGCGCCCCCGCCGTGTCCAGCAAGCATGATAGGAAGGTTTTCGTGATCATGTCGATTGCCATCGCCAATACACCCACCATAGACAATCATACTGTTTTCAAGAAGTGATTGGTCACCTTCTTTAGTGTTCTTGAGCCGGGTGAGTAAGTGGGCAAGGTGTTTGGTGTGGAACATGTTAATTTTTGCAAGTTTGGATTGTTTGTTCGGGTCATTCCGGTGATGGGAGAGGCTATGGTGTCCCTCTGGCACATCAATACTTGGATAGCTCCGGCCGCTACCCTCATTAGCAAAAACGAATGTCGCCACACGTGTTGAGTCGGTTTGAAATGCAAGAAACAGCAGATCAGCGAGAAGCAGAAGGTGCTCTGAATAATCATCCGGAATACCATCTGGCTTTTTCATCTTAACGGTATCGCTCCGCTCTTTTTTTCCAGCTGCACCGATTCGCTGTTCTACTTCACGAACGCTTGTCAAGTATTCGTCTAGTTTATGACGGTCAGCCACACCAAGTTTGCGTTCCAGCGAACGAGCATTTTCAATGGCAAAATCGAGAATACTGCGACTGAATCGATCACGCTTCGCACGCGCTGCGACTGACTCACCAGGCCGCCCGTTTTCAAAGAGTCGCTCAAAAATCACCCGTGGATCGTTATCTTTGGGAAGAGGTTGCTTATCGTTTCGCCATGAGATGGTTGATGAGTACACGCAACTGTACCCAGAATCACACGAGCCGGACGTTTTGCCCAAATCAGCACCAATCTCTAAGGATGGAAATCGAGTTCGCGTTCCGAGGCTGGCTGCGGCAATCTGGTCGACTGATATGCCAGCTTTGATATCAGCTCCATCAGTTTTCCGTGCTTGCATTCCAGTAAGAAAGGTTGCCATGGCTCGAGCATGGTCACCCGGACCATCACCATTGGAATTTGCTTTATTTTGACCCAAACCAGTCAGAATACTGAAATCAGAGCGTAGCGAGGCAAGAGGTTGCAATGTTGATGGGAGTGTAGTCAGTGTTCCTTCACGCTCTGGTGTCCATGCTGGCATGTGAATGCCATTGGGAACATACAAAAAAGCCATGCGCACTGGTGGTTTGCTCGTTATTGGACGAGCTAATGCCATTGATGACTTCGGCTGCATGGCTTCGAGGAATGGCAGTGCGATACTGGTGCCCAAGCCACGAAGAACTGTTCGGCGAGAGAGATGGTGTTTCATGGTGCATCAACTCCTGATTCACGTTGTCGAAACGCGGGACTCGATACTAACTCGGCAATAATAACCGATATTCTATCATCGGCTGCCGCTGATGCTGCAGCAATGCGTTCTACAGCACAAGCGTCATAATACTCCAAACCCCTTCCAAGGCCGTAGGTCATCATTTTTTCAATAAAACATCGCCGAAATTCATCTTTTTTCTCGAGAATAATGGATCTGAGTTCAGCAGGGCCGCTGAAGGATCGTCCAT
>CAXFJI010000178.1:0-5963 GCA_964003275.1 uncultured Planctomycetaceae bacterium | reverse complement strand
TTGGAAAAGGATTTCTGATTACCTTGCATAATGGTCAGAATGCTGTTCTCAATGAAGTGCGTCGTGATTATGTGCATGATTTTGAAACCCATGCGGCAACTCCAAGTTTTCTTTTGTATGAGATTTTCAATGAGCAAGTCGAGCAATTTCTCATGATTCAGGGAAAGCTAGAAGATCAGGTTGAAGAAACCCGAAGGGCTCTGGCAAAAGAAGTCGATCAGTCAGCGTTTGCTTTAGTTGCCTCTGTTTCAGCAAAGCTACTCACCCTTCGGCGACGTGCATTGCCCCTCCGTCGAACACTTGAAGAATTGACTTCACGAAAGACGGTTCTCGTTAGTGAAGCCACCCTGACGTTTCTCAAGGAGATGGTCCATACCATCGAACGACTCTTATCCGATATTGCATCAGATAGAGAGATTCTTGAAACAGCACTTAATTTGTCACTGACAGTAATGTCTCATAGAACAAATCAAACGATGAATCGTCTTGCTGTCGTAAGTACTATTTTCCTGCCACTTACGTTTATTTGCGGTATTTACGGAATGAATTTTGAGGTCATGCCGGAACTCGATTGGGATCATGGATATATTTATTTCTGGGGCCTATCCGCATGTATTACAGTTGGCCTCATGATTGTACTACGTCGTGCACGTTTGCTATGAATCAGAGCCAAGGCCATAGAAATTGCTAGCCGACGGATCCAAGATGCCTCCCTTGTGAGGACTGTTCCTTGCGACGTTGTTCTACAAGTTCTCGGATTCTAGCGTGCTTGGGCAAGGAAAGACTTGGATCATCCGCTATTATTGTGAGTGCATACTGATGTGCTTCCTCAATAATAGTATGTTCTTCGAATGGAATAGTATCTGTGTCATCAGTCTGAGTTGATGGAGTGTGGGGCACTTTCTGCTTGAACTTGAATTCACTTCCGGAATGACCACTTTGCTCTTTGCCAAAGAGGCGTCCACTTCCCCTCATCTGATGATCTAGGGCAGCCAAATCAAAGCCATTATCAGAATTTACAAATGCTTCAATTCTTGTCCGGCCTCTTTCATTGATGTCTTCTGTCGCGACTCCACAAATACCTGGTACAGATCCACGTGCTACCCGTCCTCTTAGTTGGTGAAGTTGTGCCAGACCAAAGCAGTCAGCATCCAGAACGGTCATAAGCGTAGCTTGTGGGATATCGATGCCCACTTCTATAACCGGAGTTGCAACCAGGACATCGAGCTTTCCAGACCGAAAAGTTGCGAGTGTTGAGTTTTGGAGTTTCGATGGCATTTTCCCATGAACAAGTCCGAGTCGGAAGGCCTCCAATGGACCATTGGCGAGTTGTTCATATGCAGATGCGATACTCTGAAGACCTCTTTCTGAATCTTCAATCACTGGTACAACGACATAGCCAAGCCGGCCATCACGGAGTTTCTTGCCAAAAAAGTCCCACCATTGCGAGAGGTTGTCCGGTAGGACGTGATAGGTGCGAACCGGCTGTCTGCCCATAGGTTGTTGACGAATCTCAGAAATATCGAGATCCCCGTACAGGCTGTGTGCAAGTGTTCTTGGAATGGGTGTTGCTGTCATGATAAGAGTATGTGGATCAGCTGTACCTGACTGCATGATAAAACGTTGTTCCACGCCAAAGCGTTGCTGTTCATCGATTACGACGAAAGCCAAGTTGCGAAACTGTACCTCTTCAGCAAGGAGGGCATGAGTTCCAATGACGATGGCAGCTTCTCCTGTTGATACCCGCTCGAGTACGTCTCGTTTGTGGTTCTGAGGTATGCCACCAACAAGAAGCTCTACTTGCGTGCGGTTGTTATTGTTATTCTCATTGAGCCATTGTGAGAGTGATCGATGGTGCTGTCGGGCTAGTAATTCAGTTGGGGCCAGGAGCGCAGCTTGATGCCATTCGTTGTGCTGGGGTTTCTTGATGGAGGCAGATTTGTTTGCGATAGTTGCAAGCATGGCATAAACGGCAACCGCAGTTTTACCACTTCCCACTTCACCTTGTAGCAGCCTGTGCATGGGACAGGTGCGAGACATGTCCCGCTTGATGTCACGAATAGCGACTTCCTGAGCATCTGTGAATTTGAATGGGAAACGGGCGCGGATTCGATCGTCGAGTCGTGGATCGACGATGATAGCTGGTGCTGCTTGGCGTTCTTCCTTCTTGCGACGGTTCTCTTGAAGGAGCAGTTGGATGATGAGGTGATCTGCGAAACTCAATCTGCGCCGCGCCGCATGCAATATTGCCTGGTCATCGGGTTTGTGAATTCCCCAAAAAGCTTCTTGAATGGTAATGAGGTTGTGCTTTACTCGCACGTCTTCTGGGAGTGCTTCTTGCAATCCAGCGACAACGTGATCGAGCGATGCTTGAACAGCTATTCGAACGTGCGATTGCTGAACCCCTGCTGTGAGTGGGTAGATAGCAAGCCAATCGGATGATTCGCTTGGCTCACCATCATCCAGAAGTCGGATGTCAGGGTGTGAGAATTCCCAAACAGATCCCCGTCGGCGAGGTATTCCTGCTACAACAACATGCATTCCTTCGGAATATTTTTTCCTAAGAAAAGGCATGTTGAACCAATTGGCACGAATGAATCCACCAGTACATTGTACAAGCAGACTTGTCATTGATCGTCCATTGGCAGTGGTGCGTGACGAAACTTCTGTGACCTCACCAATGATCGCTGCATGTTTTCCGCCTAACAGATCCCCCCATTGATGATCCCCGCTGAAGTCTTTGTACCCCCTTGGGAAATGCATTAATGCATCTTTGGCCGTGTAGAGACCAAGTTTCCGAAGCTTTGTTGCACGAACTGAACCTACACCAGGCAGATCAGCGATAAGTGTGCCCGGAGAATAAATAGCTGATTGATTCATATCTTAAGCGTGGACAACTATCGTTATTAGATAGTTTCAATAATTGGTTGATGGAGATCTTTTGCGGAACAATAGTTGCAGCATCAACAACGATACGGTGTTATAGTGCCAACTCACCTTTTTGATTTTGAGTTGCTCATCGATATCACTCGCTTTTCATGAGTTGCTTATATGCTTGAACAGCCATGCGATCACACGCCTCATTTTCCTCATGGCCCGAATGTCCGGCAACTTGGGTGAAAATCATCTTGTGTATACTGACAAGTTGATCAAGTTTTCGCCAAAGGTCTTCGTTTTTTACGGGGACCATTTTCCCTTTTTCTTTTCTTTTCCAGCCTTGCTGCTTCCATTTCGGAAGCCACTCCAAAAGACCTGTCCCAACATAGACGCTATCTGAGACAAGATTCACGACTGTCGGTCGCTTGAGTTGTGATAGACCACGGATCGCCGCGGTTAGTTCCATGCGATTATTTGTGGTCTCTTTTTCTGCACCGTAGTCATGGGTCTCTTTGCCACTGGTTGGATGACGGAGAATGTACGCCCAACCTCCAGGACCAGGATTCCCACTACAAGCACCATCTGTGAATAAGACGACTTCACTTTCTGAGGAATTTATTTTCATGTGGAGTCTCAATAAGATGAAAGAAGGAACATAGTCGAAGAATGCCTAGGCTGCTTCCTCAGGAACACCAGACGTAAGTGTCGTCCCGTAACCGTGACCCTCGGTTTTTGGGTGTTTTGTTGGCAGAGTAACAATAAAGGTACTTCCGCGGCCAAGTTGGCTGTTCAACTCAATGTCACCACCTAGCAATCGACATAGTTCACGAACAATTGAAAGTCCTAAGCCTGTTCCAGAGTATTCACGAGTCATGGTGTCAGTGCCAGTTTGAAAGGTTTGTCCTTGGCGGAATTTTTCAAAAACGGTGACTTGGTCTTCCTCGGCAATACCCACTCCTGTGTCCGTCACCTCCAATTGGATCTGCGGTAATCTGTTGGATGAATGCGGTGCGGCTCTGGCTTGGATGTTGACTCGTCCTCCTTCAGGAGTGAACTTCACTGCATTTGACAGAAGGTTTGCAAGAATCTGTTGAACTTTAGGTTGATCTTGAGTAACGGCATCGACTCCTTCATGAATATGATAGGTAATCGAAATGCGTTTCTTTTCGGCCAGAGGACGAACCATATCACACTGTGCGGAAATAACTGTCTCAATCCGGAATGTGGTTGGATGCACATCCATTTTCCCAGCTTCAATTTTTGCAAGATCGAGGATGTCATTAATCATGTCAAGGAGCATTCTCCCAGACGTTCGGATATTTGAAACATATCGGCGTTGTTTTTCATCGAGAGATTGGATTGAATCGAGAACGTCAGAAAAACCAATAATACTGTTCAATGGTGTTCTCAGTTCATGACTCATTGTTGCTAAGAAATCACCCTTGAGGCGATTCATGTCATAGAGATGCATATTAGCTCTTGCTAGTTCATCCACTTTCTCATCAAGAGATTCATTGGCTTTCCGAAGATCTTCCTGAGAATCAACAAGGCCTCGGAGCATACGATTGAAAGCGACTCCAAGTTCTTCAAACTCATCAGCGGTATGGATCTCTGCTCGAGCTTGTACGTTTCCGCGACGAACCTCATCGCTTACTTCTCGAAGATGGTCGAGAGGTTTGACGATGACATATCGAACGATTGCGTATGCCGCAAGCATTGCGAGAAACACTGTCATAATAGCCGTAGCAAGCAGGATGGCTCTATTCCAGTTGATGGCTTTTTGTGTGACAGAGTCAGGAATCACAACTTTTACCACTGCCATAAGGTCGCCCTCTAACAGCTCTTGAAGACCAATGGTTGGTATGCTGCTCAGTTGTTGTGTTGCAATTCCCTTGTATTCATGGCATATGAGGCAACTTTGCCGAGCACGTATCGGCTGATAGTAGTGGTATTCAGAGTTGTCAGCAGTTCGAAACTCTCGGTACTCAAAAGGGAGAATAGATGGTTCTGCTGAGGTTGTGTCATCTCCTTCTTTGGAGACAGTATGGTTCGAGAAGTAATCAAGGACGGCGGCATCAAGCTGAGTAAATGCCGCACGTTCCTCAGGAGAAGCATTAGGCTCCAGTAATCTCCAGCCGTAGGGTTGATTCTGTAATGTGCGGCCAAGCGTCTCGATCAGATTTGAATATCGTTGGTCAACTTCAAGCGTCTTCCAGTGATATTGAAGCATGACAGCGTCAACGAGATGACGCCCTGTACTCCGGGTCGTCGTGTACACAAGATCCTCTGTACGACTTCCATACCACCAGAAACTACCTGAGATAAGGACAAACAAACAGAGTCCAAAAAGCAGGCGGCATTTCCGCTCGAGGCTTGTTTCACCCAGAATGTCCTTGAATCTGCTGTATGCCATAAAAACTTTCCCACTCCATCGTACCCGCAGTTGTCTGCAGTCTAAAAGAGGAATGGTATTGCAGCGGAATTGAGCCAAAAACAGTCCGTGGAAAAGTGGACATATTGGACATTAGAGCATGTCGATTGGATCAACGTCGATAATCCATGCGACATTCTTCGGCGTTTGAGCTGAAGACGTAGCACGGAGTACGAGATCACGAAGTTCATGACAGTCAGGTCCATGAATCTGTATGTGGTAGCGGAATCGATCTCGAAGACGGGTAATTGGGCACGGTGCTGGTCCAAGAATCCGAATGTCCTGAATCTGCTCTCCTTCTTTTCGCAGTTGTTTAGCAAGAAAACTCGCCCATTCTACAGCCGTCTCTTCGTGCAAACTGCGAATAATAAGTCGAATGACATTGCCAAATGGTGGATAGAGTAACGTTTTGCGAATCGGTAATTCACTCCGGATGAAAGCCTCATAATCATGAGCTGTCGCAGACCGAATCGCAGGGTGGTCAGGCGTACTTGTCTGCACGATGACACGTCCACCACGTGGTCCACGGCCGCTACGACCAGCTACTTGTGTGACCAGTTGGCATGTTCTTTCAGCCGCTCGAAAATCTGCTAGATGGAGTGCTGCATCAGCGTTTACCACACCAACAAGCATGACACCCGGAAAATCCAAGCCT
>CAXFJI010000177.1:0-5992 GCA_964003275.1 uncultured Planctomycetaceae bacterium | reverse complement strand
ACAAACTCAACAGCCCAATGGAGTATTGAATGTATTGCCCAACTGACACGGGCGTGGCCATTGATGCCAGTTGTTTTAGTCACTTCAACTCTCGTTGAGGGACGTCGCCGTAGTGGCCCAGCGCTCCCTGGAATCGAAGACGTGCCGTGGTGTGATCTGCCAGGCCGACTCCATACGTGGCTGTCAACGTGGCAAATGGGACGCACAGGAACGTTAGCCGCCCCGATGGCCAGTCGTCGTGATGAGCGACTTCTTGGAATCACAGCCAACACGACCGATACACAAAAAACTGTTTCTGTTGTTGCCTCCACACCAATGGATGCTGAAGGCATCGCATCGCTCATTCCACTCGCTGGCGGCGTTCTGACGACGACGTCGTACCATCGGCCATCACTGGAAGAATCCTCTTCAGTGCTTATTTGGGATGTCGGAACTCCTACCTCCGATGACATGAGTTGGCTCGCAATGCTTTCAGCCAATCGACCACACCTGAAAATAATCATGATTGAGTCATTTCCACGGGCAGATACTGTGCGGGCCGCCCTTGATGCCGGCGCCACTGCTGTCATAACAAAACCACTATCACACGAAGCACTCATGGGCATATTCAGCCAAATTGACGTGGATACAGATGGTATTGGTCCGACAACCGAGCACTGCTAGCATCCCCTGTTTCGCAGGCCTTCCCTTTGTGTTGATCTGATGTCCCAATTATCACACCACCGTTTGATCTTCGTCGTGACCAGCCTCATCTGTACGACAGGGTGTATTCGAGCATGGCAGCACGTTCCACTCAGTAATGCTGTCCTGTCAGGTAGTGACTCGATCAATACGGTTACAAATGGCCTCCTGACTGGCCCCCATCAGGACTTACCAAGTCGTACGAAGGTATTTGCAGGACAACTTGTTATCCATGCTGACTTTCCGCTTACCCAACAGCATCGACTCATTCGAAACCTGGAAACCCTCCGAACACGGGTAAGTCAACATCTTGACCTTCCTATTTCCGATGAACCGGTTCACCTCTACCTCTTTGAAGATACGGATCATTACGACGAGTTTCTTGTTCATCAATTTCCAAACTTTCCTGCTCGTCGTGCATTCTTCGTCGAAACGGATACCACGCTTTCTGTGTACGCGGCATGGCAAGATCGCATTGCAGAAGATCTTCGGCATGAGACCACGCATGGATATGTTCATGCTGTCGTCCCCACAGTCCCGTTGTGGCTCGATGAGGGTATTGCCGAATACTTTGAAACCCCAACAAGCGAGCAGGGGTTTCACGAAGAGCATATTGCACACCTCAATGGCAGGCTGATTGAAGGCACATGGCAACCGAATATAGACGCATTAGAACGACTGAGCAGCCCTGGCGAGATGTCTCAGGATCACTACGCCGAGTCATGGTGTTGGGTTCATTGGATGCTCAGCACGACACCTGAACGCCGTAAGATACTTCAAGACTATCTCACGGATCTCCGACGCGACGGCAAAACAGCACCATTGACGGTACGACTTGCCCGCAGCGAAGGGTCGTTGTCACGATGCGATTCAGCTGTCAAGGCTCACACCAAAAGCCTCTTGGAACGCTAGCGCATCGTCACATGGTCACCGATGTTTTTTTGAAAACGGTACCGTACTCAACTGCCGTGAATCCAAGTGACTCAACGAGCTTCAGGGCAGGAGTGTTCGTGGACGATACGTGTGTTTCTATCATCTCCACTCCTTCCTCTGCCAAGTCATGCATGGCTTCAGCAACAATGTACTTTGCGAGTCCCTGTCCTCGTCGTGAACCTTCAATGTCAATACGAAGCAGTCCAGCTGCTGGAATATTCCACGTTGATGAGAGAGGCTGCATATCCCATACCGACGCACTACCGAGAAGATCCTCTGCGTGATTACGCAATTCATAGCGACGCCAGCCCACCCCTGCCATCGTTGCGGCCTCCCACCAACTGCGACAGAGTGGTTGATCCGTCACCCGTAATACGGTGCTTCGACGAATGGCAAGCTGAAGCCGATTGACAGGTGGACGAAAGCCGTCAAGGTATCTCCGCAAGACTGCAATGCGTTCATGAGTCTCATAGCCACAGTCATCAAATAACGACTGCATCGCCGGGGAGGAATCAAGAATGCCAGGTAAATCTGAGCCTCCATACAGCCCCATATAAAAGCTTCGCATTTCAGGCGAACCACCGCCAAGAATCGTTGTTGCTCCTTGTCCTTGGAGATATGCCTCACATTTTCCCACGAGACCTCGCCCTATCGCGTCACGATCCCCATGAGGTATGACAGCAGCAATCAAGATCGAACCCGTAGTGGTATCAATACCTGTACTGTCTTTGGTTGGCCCAAATGCAGCGTGAGCAAAACCAACGGCCTGGCTGCCCTCCATCGCCACAATGAGACCATTTGGATCGAAATATGATTTTGAAAAGACGGCTGCTTCCAGCATTGTCGATGACATGGGCTGCATGGAAGAGGGTCCAAGTGCAGATGCTTGCCAGATATCGGCAAGTCTGGGTGGATCATCATTGCGAAAATGTCGAAAAGTGATCACGACTCTGACTTCCGATCATCGTTGAAACGAATAAAAATCTTACCGTCCTGAACATTAACCTGATATGTCGACTGTCCAACAGTCGACGACAATTGGTGCTTTCCATCAACGACGTTGAATTGCCAGCCATGCCATGGGCAGGTCAGAATTGTTCCACACAATACGCCTTTTCCAAGAGGACCTCCTTGATGAGGGCATAGACCATCCATGGCGTAATACTGTCCGTCGGCATTTGCCAGAGCCACCATCTGACCACTGACAGCTCGCTCAAGGCTTGTACCCGGAGGACATTCTTCCACGGAAGCGATCTCAATCCAATCAGCCATACGGCATATACATTCCTCGGAGGAGATGGGCTCAAGCCACATCGCAGCAATGATAGTGCTGCATCACTCTAACGACTATTGTCTCTCACCGCCATCGTCTGTGCACCCACCAGTACTGGGACGGTGCTCTCCGAACGGCCTGCTCCAGAAGTGACGTATACCACTGGGAAAGGGGAACCAGTCCCTCTGTTTCTGGTGTAACGACTGCCGGATCTGCAACACCTTCCAATCGAATGTCATAATGAAAGAGCTTTTTTCGACGTGTTGTCGAGAAAACCAGCACGGGGGCTGACGCTGACAGCGCAAAAACACCAATCGCTTTATGCATGGTTGCTCGTCGACCAAAAAAGGTGACTGGACACCCCTTTGGGCCCGCTGCCTGATCTCCGAGTAAACCAATAGCACCGTTTTGCTCCATGGCAATCGCAACATCTGGAGCACTTCCTTTCTTGGGAAGAATCTCCTGCCCACGTGACTCTCGAAAATCATTCACGAACGTATTCAAAAGAGGATTATCAAGCTCTCTCGCAACAGAAAAGGTCTTAAAGCCAAACACACCGAGGAGGAAAGAAGCCAGTTCAAAATTGCCGAAGTGACCTGAAAGCACGACCTTTGGTCGTTCCTGCCACATGGTACGAACGATCGTTTCCATATCATGGATACGCAGGTATTTTCGCCATGTTGATCTTCGGATGACGCGGGGTGCGTGTGCAATCTCAACAACCATGAGTAAGAGATGCTCCCACATCCCACAGGCAATTTGGCGACATTCTCCCGCAGACAGCTCTGGGAAGGCTCTGCGGATGTTCTCGCGAACGACACTCCGTCGGATACGCAATCGATTTGCCAGAATATTGGCTGACGTGCGGGCAAGTCGTTCACACGTCTCACGGGGTAATGACTGAAGAACACAGATGGCCACGCGCACAGCGATATAGACCATTCGATCGACAATACGAGTTATGATTGAACGTTGCACAGAGTTTTATCCCAAGGCTCTCATGGGTCAATTCTGCACAATTCATGCGTTCCATCACCAGACTGATTTTCTCAAGCGATGTCTCGTCACAAAAAGTGATCTCTGTGACGTCAATTGATCATCCTTCAGGGATCAGTCCGGATAACTGCAATAGCAGAAGCCCAACGCTTACGGCATTAAACATCGCATGAAGGAGAATTGCTGGAACAAGTGAACCGGTTTGCTTGACAAGGACACCAAGTACCACTCCAAGAATCACGAGTGGCAGCCACGCCAAACCCTGACCAATATGTGCCGCACCAAAGGCAAGTGCGGAAAGGCTCACTGCAAGAGTGGGGCCGTTTGGCAGCGGGAGTGATTCAAGCCAGCCCTGCAAAACTCTACGAAACAGGATCTCCTCAGCAATGGGCGCAGCGCCGATGGCTGTGACCACGACGATGACAATGGCGTACACATCACGCTGCTCTGTCAGAAAATCAATAATGGGATGCTCGTATGGCACGATATGATCCAACATGGCAGCAATCGCAAGTAATGGGGCAAGAACAAGAATGAGACTTCCGCCTGCAAGGCACACGTCGGCTTTGCCGCGAACAGGCCAGAGACCAAGATCAGACCATGAGGCCCCCTGACTCAACAGCATCACTATAGATGCCGCTGTGCCTATGATCATCCCAAGCAATCCTCCTATCAGCTGGGATGTCATAGTATCAGGCTGCGACACAGCCGTCTGGCCAATGAGTCTCGCCATGAGCATGATCATGATCACTGCAAGGACATGTCGCCCCTTCCATGGCACCACTGTTTGATGTGGACGCTCAGCAACCAGCGGACGACCAGCCAACCACCGGCGCACGAGAATCCCTGCCATCCAGACACTTCCCACCCAGGCCCCAAGAATAGCAATAGCAAGCATGATCACGGGTGTACTGAGGCTCTGGATCATGCGTCTGAATCGTCTCCCACAATCAGTTTTCTGGCAGCGAACACATATTCAAGTCCAGACCAAACCGTCGCTATCACAGCTGCCCATGCCACAACAGTCGCGATTGACCTGATATCAACCACACCGCCTTCAGGAAATACCCATGCACGCGACGATAATTCCAATGTCACTGCAAGACACTGCAAGACCATCTTGAATTTACCTGACTGACCTGCTGAAAAGTCATGACCTGTTCGCTCCATCTCTGAACGGATGGCTGTCACCACAAGTTCTCGCACAACGACAACAACAGCCATCCACGGCGGGATGACAGACTCGGGAGCGGCCGAGAGTAAGACGTATGCCCCGCAAATAATGACCTTGTCAACGAGTGGGTCAAACATCCGCCCAAGACGACTCATCTGATTGAAGCGTCGTGCCCACCATCCATCAATCCAGTCAGTGGATACCGCAATGACAAAAATCAGTACCGCCGTGCTATTCCAACCCTGCCCGACAGCAACAAAGAACACAATCGACAACAGAAACCGCAGGGCTGACAGTACATTCGGGACCGTCCAGACGCGATCAAGATTCTGTGACTCTGTCATTCAACGATCACTCCAGCAAGGTCATATCCACTCGATGCCACTATTTCAACGGACAGAATCTTGCCAGGAAGTGCGCTGTCGGCCGACGTACCCGGTGCCGTCACATACACGACACAGTCAATATCGGGGGCATCGGCATGCGTACGACCGATCCACACATCCTCTCGCTCACTACTTTGACGATCGATGATCACATCCACAACTTTTCCAATCTGGCCCTTGGCATGGGCATGGGCAATTTTCTGTTGCTCGCGCATAAGCTGATCACGGCGTTGCTGCTTCACATCATCTGGAAGATGACCATCCAGTTTGGCAGCAGGCGTGTCCGGCTCTAACGAGTACGGAAAGACACCGAGACGCTCAAATCGCCAACGCTGAAGAAAATGAAGGACTTCTTCATGTTGCGCCTCTGTTTCACCAGGGAAACCAGTAATCAAGGTCGTGCGAAGGACGAGATCAGAGATCTGGTCTCGAAGTTTGGCAAGAAGTTCTTCCGTCGGCTGCTTTGAGACTCGACGCTGCATGCGCTTGAGAACCGGATCACTTGCATGCTGCAGAGGCATGTCAAGATACGGAATGACCTTGGAACTT
>CAXFJI010000176.1:0-6010 GCA_964003275.1 uncultured Planctomycetaceae bacterium | reverse complement strand
TGGAACCTGACCAACAAACTGCCGAGCATAAGGAGAGAGACTTTCGACGTATCGTCGTTGTCCTTCCGCATACAGCGTGTCAAAGGCAAGCGATGTTTTTCCAGACCCACTCGGCCCGCAACAAACGGTGACTGCTCCACGCGGAATGTCAGTATCTACCTGTTTGAGATTATGTTGGCTGGCACCACGCACCATGATTGCAGCAGGACCAGGATCACACGAAGCTTTTGTAATTGCTGCGAGTGCCTTGCGTTCGATTGCCTGAGGATCAACAGCTTTTCTTTTCGTCCGTGTTTTTCGTTTCTTTGGTTTGGAAGCATGATCCTTTGCGAGTTGCAGCACAGGCGCCAGAGCGTGCCCAGTATGGGATTTCTTTGATTTGGCTAGCCGTTCCGGTGTGCCAGCCATGACAACTGTTCCGCCTCCGGCACCGCCTTCAGGGCCGAGATCAATGACCCAGTCAGCACGCTTGACGACATCAAGATTATGTTCAACCACGAGAACGGTATTGCCGGCATCAACAAGTCGATCAAGCACTGTAAGAAGCTGCCTAACATCCGCCATATGGAGGCCGGTTGTCGGTTCATCAAGAATATACAGTGTGTTCCCTGTTGATCGTTTGGCCAACTCACGGGAGAGTTTTACTCGCTGAGCCTCACCACCAGAGAGTGTTGGAGAAGGTTGGCCTAGATGGAGATAGTCCAAACCAACATCACAAAGCGTTCCGAGTTTTCGTGCGATGTCTGGTGCATCTGCAAAGAGTTCTCGAGCATCACCAACTTCCATCGCCAGAAGATCTGCAACATTTTTTCCTTTCCAGCGAACCTCGAGTGTATCCTTCGCAAATCGAGTGCCGCCGCAGGCATCACAGGACATCCACACATCAGCAAGAAAATCCATGTCCAGTCGTTTGGACCCATTCCCTTCACAGACTTCACACCGTCCACCAGCAACATTGAAACTGAATCGTCCCGCTTTCCAGCCACGCTTTTTGGCATCTGGGAGCATCGTGAACAGTTTTCTGATGTCATCCCAGACTTTGACATAGGTCGCAGGATTACTGCGTGGTGTCCGTCCGATTGGTGACTGATCAATCACAATAACCTTGTCAATTTGTTCAGCGCCTTGGAGGTCATCAAATTGTCCGGGTCGTGCCGCATCACTGCCGAGATATTTGCGAAGCGCTGGTTCAAGAACATCACCAACGAGTGAGCTTTTGCCACTGCCTGAAACACCAGTCACACATACAAGGAGCCCAAGTGGAATAGTGACATCAATAGACGCAAGGTTGTTGTGCTGTACGCCGGTTAGAAAGAGAGAAGTATCTTGTGGTTTTCGGCGAACCTCCGGTATCTCGATTGCATCACGTCCGGCAAGAAAACTTCCTGTGACGCTGTCCTTACTCTTCATGATGGCTTCAGGCGTCCCTGCTGCAACGACCTCACCACCTCGCTTGCCTGGGCCAGGACCAAAATCGACAACCCAGTCCGCAGTCCGAATGGTTTCTTCATCATGTTCAACGACGACAACGGTATTTCCCTTATCACGTAATTGTTCGAGTGCACCGAGAAGCTTCGTGTTATCACGAGCGTGAAGGCCAATGGACGGTTCATCCAGCACATATAAAACACCAGAAAGCCCTGAACCAATTTGTGCTGCAAGGCGAATTCGTTGGCTTTCTCCTCCGGATAAGGTTGGGGCTTTCCGATCCAAAGAGAGGTATCCAAGCCCAACTTGATCAAGAAATTCCAGTCGTGTACGGATTTCCTTAAGAAGCTCTTTTGCAATAAGAACTTGTGAGCCATCAAGTTTGAGATCAGTGAGGAATAGTCGTGCCTCAGAAATTGGAAGAGCACACAAGGCATCTAATGACAGTTCAAGACTTTGTTGTCGTCGGCTTTTCTTTTTTCCTGTGGCACGTGTTGTTTGTTTCCTTACAACGGTGTGTGGCGAGAGACTTGTGATACGAACAGCTCTGGCCTGCCGGCAAAGTCTGGCTCCATGACAACGATGGCATGGAGTGACTTGCATAAGTTTTTCAAGCATTCTGCGGATAATGCCACTTTTGGCATTTCGCCATCTGTTTGCAAGCATTGCGAGGATGCCTTCAAACTTTGTTTTGGTGCCACGTTCTGTACGACCACGACGCCACGAAATGGGGATTTTCTCCACCCCAGTCCCGTGCAGCCATACTTTTTTTTGAGACGGTTTAAGCTTGTTCCATGGTGTATCGAGTAACGTCCCAGATGGCCACTTTCGTTTTTTTTCTGCATAGGCGGCCACGCCATTAAAGAGTCTCCGCATCCAGCGAGGCATATCACGGAATGTGCCAAGCACACCCATGCAGCCTTTCTTTATTGACTTATCAGGAGCGGTGATCAGTTTTGATGGATCAATGCCATAAATGTCACCTAGTCCATCGCATGTTGAACAGGCCCCTCGTGGGCTATTGAAGCTAAAAAGTTGTGGCTCAGGAGTGGAGTAGCTGATACCGCACGCGGTACAGGCATATTTACTCGAGAGAATCAAATCGTCTGAAGTATTGTCATCCTTAGCAACAATGACTTGCCCACCTCCAGTTCGCAGCGATAACTCTACGGCCTCAGCAATTCGACTTCGTGTCTTTTCGGATGGTACGAGCCTGTCAACAACCACTTCAATTGAATGCTTTATTTGCTTTTCAAGCTGAGGTGGATTTTCAACTCGACACACGACGCCATCAACTCGGGCACGAGTAAAGCCTTGACGAACCAGATCAGTGAAAAGATCTTTATGCTCGCCTTTAGCATCTCGAACTAGTGGTGCGAGGATCATAACCTGATTGTTTTTTTGAGCAGCAAGAATCCGTTCAACAATTTGATCACGTGGCTGTGCCTCAAGGACTGCGTCACATTCAGGACAATGTGCAACTCCCACTCGAGCATAAAGGACTCGAAGAAAATCATGAATCTCTGTCATGGTCGCTACGGTTGAGCGAGGATTCTTTCCAGCTGACTTTTGTGCGATTGAGATCGATGGTGAGAGTCCCGTGACGTTATCAACATCAGGCCGTGGTAACTGGCCGAGAAACTGACGAGCAAAGGTAGAAAGACTTTCAACATACCGTCTCTGTCCTTCTGCGTAGATGGTGTCAAAAGCAAGACTCGACTTGCCTGAGCCGCTTACTCCGGTCAAGCAAACAAGCCGGCCTCTCGGAAGACCGACTGTAACGTTACGAAGATTGTGCTCTCGTGCACCACTAACAACGATTGGAGGAACGTGCATTATGAAAAGATAAAAGAGGATATAAACTTAATGAAGCATAGGGACATACTCAGGGGTTAACCGCGAAGCGGGCTCCCACGATCACACCTTTCGCTGGACAGTTTTCTCACACTGTCGTACCATCGATTTTCACACGGGAAATGCTTCATACGAGTGATCCCACAGGGGCGGTAGCTCAACTGGGAGAGCACGGCGTTCGCAATGCCGAGGTTGGGAGTTCGATCCTCCTCCGCTCCAGTATATAGTTCTAAAGCCATTTTTCGTGTGTTTGAGAGATAAAAAAACCGTTTGGAATTTCTGTGAAGAGTTGTTCTCGCCTGCTCAGGTGAATTGGGATTATAAAGGTTGCTGACATGTCAACTGCCAGCCAAACCGCTGTGGTAGATCCTTCAACGGAACTGATGCTCCGTGTGAGAGATGGTGACGCTTCGGCCTTTGAGCAACTTGTCGCAATGTGGCAGGATCGACTGATAACTCTATTCATTCATTTCACTGGCGATCACGCCATTGCCGAGGACCTGACTCAGGAAGTCTTTCTTCGAGTCTATCGAGCGCGTACGAACTACAAGCCGACAGCAAAGTTTACCACGTGGGTGCATACGATCGCGCATAATGCTGCACGTGATCTTCAGCAGCGTGCCTACAGGAGGCGTGAACGGGGGGTGCCGGTAAACGTATCAATGTCCTCAAGTGCTATTGGCCTTGAGCAAATTGCAGTTGCTGCAAGTGGAATCCTGCCTAGTCGAGTTGCAGATAGAACTGAATTGCAGGCAACCGTACAACAAGCATTGCTGACGCTTAACGACAGGCAGCGTATGGCGATCTTATTAGCAAAGTTTGAGCAGAGCTCATATGAAGAAATCGCTACAGCAATGGGCGTCACGGTTCCGGCAGTCAAATCACTTCTCTTTCGTGCGCGTGACCAATTACGCGAGGCTCTTCAGCCGTACGTGGATGGAGGTAAGCGTGTGAATGAGTGAGCATCAGGAAACTCCAGAGTGTGATCTTGGGGAAATATGGGACGTCCTGGATTCTCTTCCAAGATCTGCGCCATCTCCATCAGAAACTGCTACGACCATTGAAATGGTGGCATTGTCAGCACAGCACCGCTCAGTAGCAGACTCACGCCCATCTTCCTGGGCATGGTTAGTTGCATTTACGCTTGTTGTGTTTGGCTTCATGGTTGGAATCACTGCAGGGCGGGCAACCCTTCCCGGTCCCAATGGTCGAACAATCGTTCAGACAATTGCGCATAGCCCTCTTGCAGATCATTTTGATCTCTTGCAAGAAGCAGGATCGGTGGAGTTTCTGCATGAGGTTGATCGCCGAAGCTATCCGATGCCGAAATGGTTGCCGCCACTCCAACTTCCTTCGAAAAAAGATCAAAAATTTGAAGCAATGATAAAAGACCTTCAGAATGTCACCTGGGTCGATGGTCAGGTTAGAATCCCCACAGAAACACCAATTGAGGATCTTTCAGTGCAACAGCGGCGGGACCTGGAAGAAAGGCAACGTGACATTCTAAGACTTGATTCGAATACTCGACGCCAGTTCATGGAGGTAGCACGGGTATTGGCCAATCCAGCAAATGAGCATCTTATTGCAGCTGCTCGACTATGGCACTCATGGATCATGTCTCGTGATCCTGCAGAGCGAAAATCCATTGTCAGTCTGGATATGGCTGAGCGAATCGAGTGGCTCGATCGCTATTCGCAACGTCAAGTCCGAATGCAATCTCGACCATCTAGCAATCAGTCAAAACAGCAGCGTCGGGGCTTCCAGTATCGCGAAGAAAATTCATCACCTCCGCGTTAAATATCTCGGGTGCTTCAAGTGGTGATAGGTGACCAGCTTGAGGAATTCGAACAAGCGTGGAGTCTGGTAGTTTTTTCTGCATTTCTTCCATGAGTGAGGGAGGAGTGAATGTATCCTCTTCTCCAACAACGAGTAGCATAGGAGTGTCAAGTGCTTGCATAGGGACAGTCATGTCTGGCCTGGCCCCCATAGCTAAAAGAGAAGCTTGTACCGTTGCAACGGGTTGTCTTGCAATAAGGTGTTGAAGGAGTGATTCAATCTCAGCCCGTTGGGGTTTGAGTTGAGCGTCCCTGCTTTGCGCGAGAAGTGTTTCCAGCATTGTCGAGATGAGTAATCGAGTGCCTCGGCGACCAATTTTTTCTGATAAGCCGGCTCGGGCTTTCCGTGCTTCAGGCGTATCAGCGTCGAGTTTGGTATCACATAAAATGAGACCACGCACCCGTTTTGGATGTCGTGCAGCAATGTGCTGAGCGACATAGCCTCCCATGGACACTCCACAGACCAATGCAGGTTCAGCAATATCGAGAGCATCAAGAATAGCTATGGCATCATCAGCCATGCCTTCAATGCTCGTAATGGGGATGTCAGGTGATGAATTGCCAAATCCACGCTGATCAGGAATGATGAGCCGGAGGGTATGTGCAAGTGATTCCTGAGCTTGCCACATGCCATGGTCAAGTGGAAAGGCATGCAGAAGCAATAGCGGAACCCCATGGCCCTTTGTGTAAACAGTGAATTCTGTGCCAGCAGCAGAAATGACATGGGGAGCGTCCATCGTTATTTCTCATTTTGCTGTGATGCTGCCAGTTGCTCAAAGGCTCGAAGATTTTTCTGGATCAACTGACTATGAGGTTCGTGTCGCATAGCAAGTGTCTGTGTACGAATCGCCTCGGGGTAGTCACCTGCGGCTGCGTAGCAATGAGCAAGCGTA
>CAXFJI010000175.1:0-6017 GCA_964003275.1 uncultured Planctomycetaceae bacterium | reverse complement strand
TCCACGAATCCGCGTATGCCTGTGACCACATTCGTGTGCAATTGAATTAGGGCGAACATCAGGAGTGGCCCGATCACGTGTTGAAAGATTTCTTTTCAGTAGCAATCCATGCGGTTTGTTGTCAAAATAGAGGTGATGAATCAGACTACTGCACTTATGAGGACCTGTATGACATACGTTCAGCGTCTTGGATGGGTTATTGGTTGCTCTTTTTTTGCATGCGTATCTTCTTTGGATGTTATGCCTGCGCAGGCAGCTGACCCGAGTCCGCTTGTCCTGCCGGATGGCCTAGAGGCAACGCTTGTTGCATCTGAACCGCTGCTTTCCAGTCCGTCGGATATTGACGTGGATGCCCATGGGCGAATTTGGGTGTGTGAGGTTGTCAACTATCGAGGGAAAAAGAACACCCGACCTGAGGGTGATCGTATTCTTGTGCTTGAGGATACCACTGGTGATGGTAAGGCTGACCATCAAACGGTGTTTCATCAAGGACGCGATATTGATTCTGCATTAGGGATATGTGTTATTGGTGAAGGGCCGGGACGAAAGGTCATCGTTTCATGTGCGCCAAACGTTTTTATTTTCTATGATGATGATGGTGATTTGAAGGCCGACCGTCGGGAATCACTTTTCACAAAGATTGGTCGCCCGCAACATGACCACTCCGTGCATGCTTTTGTTGTTGGGCCTGATGGACGGTGGTATTTCAACTTTGGCAATACGGGGCAGGCTGTGCATGATTGTGACGGTAAGCCTGTACTAGACCGATTTGGGAATACTGTTGTTGATAATAGTCATCCCTATCGGCAGGGGATGGTGTTTCGCTGTCGGCCAGATGGAACTGATTTCGAGGTTCTCGGTCACAATTTTCGGAATAATTATGAGGTCACGGTTGATTCCTTTGGCACATTGTGGCAAAGCGATAACGACGACGATGGAAATCGGGGCGTTCGAATCAACTGGGTAATGGAATATGGGAACTATGGATATAAAGACGAGGTAACTGGTGCCAGTTGGCAAACCCCTCGAACAAATATGGAGCCAGATTCACCAGAGAGGCATTGGCACCTCAATGATCCGGGGGTCGTGCCTAATCTTTTGCAAACTGGTAATGGTTCACCAACAGGTATCTGTGTCTACGAGGGCTCATTACTCCCAGAGCGTTTTCATGGATCAGTGATTCACTGTGATGCTGGGCCGAATGTAGTGCGGGCATATCACATTTCCCCAGATGGTGCTGGGTATGCAGCAGATGTAGAGGTGTTGGTTGATGGTGCAGCTGATAAATGGTTCCGACCAAGTGATGTGTGTGTCGCCCCAGATGGATCCTTGATTATTGCTGACTGGCATGACCCGGGCGTGGGCGGTCATGGCATGGGAGATACTGAAAAAGGTCGCATTTATCGGATCGCACCGAAAGGCGTTTCGCTTGCAAACATTCACCCTGATCTATCAAGCATTGGCGGCTTGGTCGCATCGCTTGCCAGTCCGAATCTTTCTCTCCGTGCAACAGCATTGGAAAAGCTCACGGCGTCACCTGAAGAAGCAGCGACTGCACTTGAGAAGGCATTTCAAGGCGAAACGAATCTCAGTGTGAAAGCCCGACTTGCTTGGGCGATAGGAATGCTCCCAGGAAGAGCAACGCAGATGGTCGACCGACTGATTAAACACGAGCACGCAGACATGCGGTGTGTGGCGATTCGAATGTGTCGTTTGACGCACGGAGATATCGTTTCGTGTGTAGAACACGTCCTGAATGACTCATCACCATCCGTTCGGCGTGAGGCCGCTATTGCCCTTCGCGGCATTTCTGGCAAAAGAGCAGATCAAGCCTGGGCTGTATTGGCTTCTCATCACACCGCCGGTGATCGTTGGGAAACCGAAGCACTTGGTATTGGAGCCGATGCTGTAACGGGTTTTGGTGAATCCGGTTTATGGAATGCTCGCCTAGCGGCCTGGAAGAATCAGTGTGGTGATGCGTGTGGATCACAGGCTGGAAGGGACATTGTGTGGCGGAGTCGCTCTGCACAGACACCACAATGGTTATGCACACTTATCGGAGATCCGAGAACGACCACTTCGGAGAGTCTTGCGTTGGTACGAGCACTTGATTTCCAGGAGCGTCGTTCTGTCCAGAATCAGATTCTCCATTCAGTTACCACCTTTCGGCTCCCAGAAGAAAAACGAACGGTCATTCTTCCCGAACTCGTGCTCCGCTTAGAGCCCCAGGTGATAAAAGGTGAAGGGATATCTGCCATTATCGAAGAAGCCATTGGTTATGTGCATGGCACAAAACAGTACGTTGATATCATCAAACGGTTTCAACGTCGGGGACACGTTCCTGATCTGTTGGCCATGGCAGCCCATGCTGAGACACCTGAGGATTTAGCTGTTTCGGCAGCGTCCGCGGCGGTCATGCTTGCTGACGCAGCTGTCCTAAGGGATGCAGTGCTTGCAACCGACACAACAGCAATGCCGAGACTTCTTGCCGCCCTTGGGACACAATCGAGCAAAAGGCCGCAGCAGTTTCTCGAATCGCTGATTCGTGATGCATCGATACCAATATCACTTCAAGCAGCCGCTGTTCTCGGACTTGGGCGTTCAGAATCTGGTGCAAAACGGTTGATTGGATTGTCTCAGGAAGGCGTTTTGACTGGATCATTGCCTCAGGCTGCCGCTACAGCAATTGTTTTGTCGCCATGGAAAGATATTAAAGCAGAAGCACGAGAAACCCTCCCAATGCCAGTGCCAAAAGGTGGAGGAGACCTCCCAACAATTCAAGACCTCACACGTCGTGGTAGAGGGAATCCTGCTCGTGGGAAAGAAGTATTCTTTGGCCGTGGAACGTGCAGCAAGTGTCACCGTATAGGGAATGAAGGAAAAGTAGTTGGTCCAGATCTCAGTGAGATCGGCTCAAAGTTGTCGCGTGTTGCATTGTATGAATCAATTCTCGCGCCCTCAGCAGCGATCAGTCATAATTTTGAGAGCTATACAGCCGTGCTCAACGATGGACGTAGTTTTACTGGGCTTTTGATCTCACGGAACCCAATCAATGTCATCATTCGAGGCCCTGATGGTATTGATGTAACACTTGAGGCAGACCTCATTGATGAATTGATTCAGCAACCAGTTTCGCTTATGCCTGCAGATCTTGCCACGACGATTACGCGGGATGACTTTGTGAATCTTGTATCATGGTTGGAAACGTTGAGAAAATAAGGTGTAGGCAATTTCTTGCACGATGATCGAGGAACGCCTACAGGTGCTTTTGAAGCATTGCCAAAGTTTCATCAAAAGAACAAAGCCCAGCGGTGGCACCAACTCCTGTAACACAACATGCGGCAGTTGCGGCACCAAGCAGTCCTGCCTCGCGGGCAGTCATGCCACGAATCAAGCCCGTCAACAGGCCAGCTAAAAAGCAATCACCCGCACCTGTTGTATCTGTAATAGGTTTGGCTGGTGGGATACAGGGGATCGAAAGTATTTCATCTGCAGTCGGGCTGAGTACGGTCCCCTGGACACCTAACTTCACGCCAATAAGGCCACGTGCACCAAGACCTCGGTAACATCCCAATATTTCCCTTGGATCGCGGAATCCCGTTTGCTGTGATGCTTCCTCAAGGCTGGGTACAAACACGTCAATAGATGGAAACGCAGGTGTGAGATGAGCCAGATCACCACCGTTTCCTCCGGTTTCAACAGCAATGAGTTGATGTGTGCTCCGGACACTCATGAGACTGTCTGCTAAAGAAGGCTCAAGTGCCGGCAAGAGACCGACATAGCCAATCACAAGGGAGCGGCTCGTTTGGAGAAACGGTGCTAATTGTTTTAAAAAGGTTGTATCAAGAGCAGCTGGTGCGCCAGCATGATGTGCAAAACTGCGTTCGCCGTTGGAATCAATAAGAACTGCTGTTGTGCTTGTTGCAAGTGTGCGGTGTGTAGCAATCGGGCTTGTTTCAATGCCTTCAGCTCCAAGCCGGGAGCGAATAAAGTCACCAAATTGGTCATTTCCGACGAGGCTGGATGCTGCCACCTCCATGCCGAGCCGCCTCATGGCAATTCCGGTATTACAGACGATCCCACCAGTTGTTATTTCAATCGGTTCAACATGAAGAAGTTTGCCTGCTTCAAACGGAGACGAAAGCGGAACAGGACGAACAAGAATATCCGCGACACATGTCCCAACAATAGTGCAGTTCACCTCATTCATGGCTTCGTATCTTCATTGCACGCTCTGTTTGGATGTTCCGAAGTTTTGCAGGTGTGACCCCCGTGTGTCTCTTTATAAAAGTAGTCATGTATTGAACGGAAGGAAACCCCGTTTGTTTCGCGATGTTTCTCAAAGGAATATCTGTGGTGAGTAATAATTTTTGGAGGATGCTTACACGATGTCGACATATTTCATCATGCGTTGATCGTCCGAAGGCAGAACGGAATCGGTTTTCTACTTGCCACCGGGAGAGTCCATGGTGTTTGGCCAGTTGAGCAATATCCACTTTCTCAAATTGGGATGAATGAATTTTCTGAATAAGAGCGACGAGTACCGGGTCACTCGACTCGTATACATTGGTCGATGTCCGCGACGTTATGCCTGCCGGCTTAACGGATATGATGTCTGAAGGAACTGAGGGTGTTTTGATTTCCAACGCATCATGTTTGAGAAGTGCGTCGAGCGTCACAGCGGCTTCATGCCCAAGGTTAGACATGGATAGATTGATGCTCGAAATACCAGGCTCGTTGTATTCGCAGAGAATATTATCATTTCCAACACCTAATACCGCAATCTGATCAGGAACGCTTAGGTGTAAAGAATCGCATGCGTTTGTAATGGCGTGTGCTAATAAATCATCTGCCGCCATGATACCGATTGGCTTGGGGAGTGAGAGAAGCCATGTGACTAGCTTGTTGGAGTGATCACGTTGCTTGGATACTCGAAGAGTGTGAAATGAAGAGGAGGATTGGCGAATCGTATTCCAAAAGGACAACTCACGCGCAACAGACCAGTATGTATTGGAGTGTTTGTGATATCCATAGAAAGCGAATGATTGGAGATTACAAGCCAAAAGATGTTCCGCACCAAGGCGCCCTATGGCGGCATTATCAGGACAGACCGTGATCGTTTGAATTGCTTGTGTGTCAGGGCGTGACAGCGCAACGGCCACTGTGGGAATATGGCGTGAAAGGAGCGACTGAGCGAGTTGAGTTGTAGGGGAGTATGTAATGATTCCTTGAGGTTGCCAATTGTCACATGATGCTGCATAGCGAACGTCGTGCGTCGGAGACTGGAGGCGCCATGATAACGACTGTTTCTGCTCCATCTGGTGTTGACGGAGGAACTGCACGACACCACTGAGGATCTGTCGTTGCTCAGTCAAAGACGGATCGAAGCACAGAGCTATCTGCACGGTTTCACAGCGATCAGGCATTTGGTGAGGACCTCCTGGTGGCGAACGTGCACGTCGGATGAACGCCTGGCGAATCGTTCCAGAACTGCAAAAAGTAAAAACGGAGCAGAAGCTTCCTACTGAAATTCGTCCCGAAAATTATCGGTATAAGGCGGAAAGTGTTCTTTTTCACGGGAATTACGAGTACTTCATGGAACCGAATGCGAATAAAACGTAATAGTCTAACGTTTTATATAAATCCGCGCTGGATCGTTACAGATTTTCCACTTCCCGTATTTTCGCATCAGCGGCTACGGTATCTGCCATCACGACCCCAATTTCCAAAGTGGCGGGCGTGAACTGAATCAACATGCAAACGGATTGCGATTCGGTTTGGTTTTCCCTCTTTTAGGAGTTTGTCGATGAAGCGTTCTTCACTCGTTTCCATGTTTATTTTGTTTGTGGTCGTGGGTTTTGTAGCAGCAGAATCCTCTTCGGCAGCGGGTCGACTCCGTCGAAGCCGTGGTTCTTGTGATTGTGCTCCAACCTGTGCTGCAGAGCCATGCTGTGCTGCAGAGGAGCCATGCTGTGCTGCAGAGCCATGCTGTGCTGCAGAGCCATGCTGTGCTGCAG
>CAXFJI010000174.1:0-6046 GCA_964003275.1 uncultured Planctomycetaceae bacterium | reverse complement strand
GGGTATCCAACTGCTGCGCTCCCTATTCGCTCACAGCAATAAGAGGTCATTGTCACAAAAAGGTGTCAGTGGCGGGATTCATTGACATCACACAAAATCAATTGTGGCAATCGTGACAAATAGTGACATTCGTGCTGTTTTTGATCAGATAGCTGATCTACTTGAGTTTCAGGGTGGAAATATTTTTCGTGTGCGTGCGTATCGAAATGCAGCTCATACGATTGGAACAATGGTGGAGTCATTAGCCACTATTCTGCGCGATAAGAATCAGAACCTTACTGATTTTGAAGGAATAGGATCAGATTTAGCAAAAAAAATTGAGGTCCTTATTAAGACAGGTGGCCTGCCGCTCTTGGATGAGCTCAGAGCAAAAACACCAGCAGTTGTATTCGATTTGATGCGAGTTCCGGGTTTAGGACCTAAAAAAGTAAAGGTTCTTGTAAAGGAGCTCCATATCGACTCGTTGGATGCACTTGAGCAAGCATGTCGTGAGGAACGTGTGCGTTCAGTCAAAGGTTTTGGGAAAAAAACAGAGTCCTCAATACTTGAAAATATTGCCTTTGCAAAAAGTGTTGAGCATGACCGTATTCTCTGGGAAGAGGCGGACGTCATCGTTCAGGAACTGCTTGCGTGGATGCGAAAATGTCCTGCAACGCATCAGGCAGAAGGAGCTGGCAGTTGGCGACGTGGAAAAGAGACGGTAGGCGATATAGACATTCTCATCGATAGCAATGATGCCCATACAGTAATGGATCATTTACAGGCCTGGCAAGAATGCAGCGACGTTCTTCTTCGTGGGGAGACGAAGACAAGTATTCGTGGTCCAAGGGGCATACAAGTTGATCTCAGAGTTGTCGAACATGATTCTTTTGGATCAGCTTGGCAATACTTCACAGGTTCTAAAGATCACAATGTGCGTCTTCGTTCACGAGCCCGTGAAAAAAATCTCACCATTAATGAGTATGGTGTCTTTGGCCTTGTGCCTAATGTTGATCCGAATGCAAAACCTGTAAAGGGTGATCACATTGCCGGGAGCACTGAACAAGATGTTTATGAAGCAGTTGGACTTCCTTGGATTCCACCGGAACTACGAGAAGGCACGGATGAGATTACAAAAGCCGAAGAGGGAGACCTGCCAGAACTTGTCTCACTGGATGATATCCGTGGTGATCTTCATATGCATACGAATGCCACTGATGGTGAGTTAGCACTGGGTGAGATGGTTCAAGCAGCAATACAGCGAGGTCTGTCCTACATCGCTATTACAGATCATAGTCAACGAGTCACCATGGCAAATGGTCTGGATCCAACGCGACTCCTTAATCAATGGGGTGAGATTGATCGACTCAACGAGACTCTTGCAGGACAGGGAAATCCAACCTTCACAGTGCTGAAAGGGATTGAAGTTGATATTCTTGAAAAAGGCGGGCTTGATCTTCCGGATACTGTTTTGATGAAAGCAGATTGGGTTGTGGCGAGTCTCCACTATGGCCAGCATCAATCAAGAGAAAAAATCACAAAGCGTATCATTGAGGCTGTCGAAAACCCGTATGTCAGTGTGATTGGTCATCCGACAGGGCGCCTCATCAACAGGCGGCCTGCCTATGATGTCGACATGGAAGCACTTATTGCAGCAGCTGCTCAAACAGGGACATTTCTTGAAATTAATGCCAATCCATGGCGACTTGACCTCAATGTGCAAAATGCCTTGGCTGCAAAACGGTCAGGTGTAAAGATGGTTATTTCAACAGACGCCCATTCTGAACAGGGGCTGGATGTGATGCGGTGCGGTATTCTCCAAGCACGACGAGCTTTTTTGGAGGCGAAGGATATTGTGAATACCAACTCATTATCAAACCTGAAGAAAATGACAAAGCATTGAGGCTAGGCCATTAGGGTGATTTCGCGCATCGAAAACCAATATGATTTGTTCCGCTAGAAATTTCACCTTTGCCTCGCGTGCCAATTATGTATCGCGCGCAGTATTGTTCTGTACACAAAAATGATCCACCTCGCTGTACCCTCTTTGGTAAGCCAGGTTCTTGGGGGTCGTGGCTGTCGACGGGGCCTTTTGGATTATAAATTCCATCACGGGAACGTTTCACCTGCGTAAGATATGTGTCTGGCCGATACCAATCAGCACACCATTCCCATACATTTCCAGACATGTCGTAAAGACCATAGTCATTCGATGGATACGTACCTGTTGGGGCAACACCTACGAAGCCGTCCTCGGCAGTATTTTCGTTAGGGAACCTACCCTGCCAGGTATTGGCCATCCATTGATCCTCAGGTCGAAAATCATTACCCCATGGGTAGAAAGTTGAATCCAGACCGCCTCTGGCCGCATACTCCCACTCAGCTTCAGTCGGAAGTCTTTTATTCGCCCACTCGGCGTAAGCCTCGGCATCTTCAAATGCGATATGCACAACAGGGTCATCGTCATGGCCCTCAACGGAACTGTCTGGACCAGTTGGGTGACGCCAGTTGGCACCCGGCACATAATTCCACCATCGAAGATGAGCGCCTCCGGTCCCATCCCGGAGGGGAACATTCTCCATTGGGGGAGTAAATACAATGGATCCGGCAACCAGTGCCTCGGGAGGTGCCCCAGGAAAATCTTCTGCAGATGGGGTGCGCTCAGCGATGGTTACGTAGTTTGTAGCTTTGACAAACTCATCAAATTCAGCATTCGTAACTTCTTTTTCATCCATCCAAAACCCGTCAACATGTACAAGATGAATCGGTCGAGCATCATTCATGGGATCAGGACCGCCATGAGGAAACCGTGTTGGGTCGACACAACCCATGTCAAAACTGCCCCCTGGTATCCATGCCATGCCTGGCGGATTCTCATTGTTCGGTGGCCCTGCTGATGGTTGGCAGCCTGTCACGATCAGGACTATGAAAATGGCAAGACAATGCAATTTCAGGGGAGTCTGTGAGTGCATAGGAACGACAGGCCTTTCTGGGGCGGGATTATAAACTGGAGGCGTACCGAGAGTCCATCATTGCAAGGGTTTTTTGCGGTGACTGATGTATTGTGCACGATTCATATCAAAAACGAATATCAATCATATCACGACAAGATAACAATGCATTGATTTTTTATATCAACAAAATGTTCTGTTAGGAGCGTCATAAATAACAAAATGTTGAGAGGTCGATGCAAGCGACAGAGGGATCATTGAGTGGTAAGAAACGGTGTTGCAGAAGATCACTTTATGAATATCTAACATATCAACATGTTTTGGGTATTAACCGAAGACGCATTAAGAGCCCTAGTGGACTTGTTTATCAACATCCTTGGCGTGGTTGTACTTCACGAGTGAAGCTACACGGACTGTGCCCTGTTGGTGTGAGCAGTTCATGGCATGCTCGGTCAGGGTCCACTGAAAGAATGAATGCTTGAAGTACAGAACAAACGGTTTAGAAACGTATACGAAACGGATCAAATTGTGCTTGAAAACTTGTGCCCAGCATACTTGTCCGTAAGAACGTACTGGATTTCATTATGGTGTACATCAGAGGCGTTGGCAATTCAGTTTCATTGCGCCCATCTGCATGAAGTAAGCCGACATGTCGATGCCATGACCCTTTTAACTTAGGTGTGGTACATCATGGGGTCAGAACTGGTGTGGTCGGAGATACTGGCAAGATGTGTTGATTCGGCGTTCAGGCGCGGCAAATCAAAGTGAAGGTGTAAAGAACATGCTTCATCTACTTCTTAATGACCTTCACTTGAGAAGCAAATACGGTTCCAGTTGCCATTGAGCCCTCGCCTGTCCAGATCCGCCCAGTAACAGAGATCTGATCTCCAGGCGATATGTACTCAACTTGTGCTGCATCAAATCGAACTACAGCAGTATCTGATAAATGAAGAATCACTCGCTTCATTCCATTCGTCGTGTGCGGAAGTTGTAGGATGAGCCGTTGTTTTTCTATGGAATTAATGCGACCAATAAGTTCAATTCGCTGTTTGGGTTGTACCGAGGGAGCTTCAAAGACACTTGGGGGTGTGATGATTTCAATAAGATCTACTTCATCGATCCCATGACCACGGATATCGAGCATTGCTTGGAGTCGAACAATCATTCCTGGGGAAAGTATGGCTATGTTCGATGGGCCATGGACGTGAAGCGAGGAAACGCCTGCCGGATGTAATTGCACCACTCGTGTTTTTGAAACACTACTCGAACCGGATGTATCGAAGAATGCAATAAGACCCCCTCGTATAGATCCCGCTGAAGCCTGAACCACACCTTCAAAATCAGACTCGGGAAGACTGTCAATAATCATCTTGTTGTTTTCAACTGGAATCGTGATGCGTTTGTTTGTCCCACGACATGCACCGAGATTCCAGAGTCGCTCGTATGCTTTTTGAATAGCAGCAGACTTGTAGAAGGTGCCCCAGTGAATTGTTCCATCATCATTTAGGGGCGGTGGCGGTGGCGCTGGGGTGGAATAGCCTTGGGCAAAGCTCTGAGAATCACCAAAGATCAATACGGTGCAAGCAAGAAGGCAAACAGAAAGCCAACTGCCTTGTTGAATAATTCTCATGCCGGATCTCCAAAACCGTTATCGATGAAAGCCTCGCTAGAAAGACTTATCGACATTAATTCAGGAAATTGGCCAATTCAAAAAAAATTCTTATTCGCCTTGAGGCACGCCCGATGGCCCGTCCACAGCCGTAACGTCCCCAGTGCCATCTGAGGACACAGCGGCTTCCTCACCTGGCGTAGGAGCCTCCAGAAGAGGAAACGACCGACTGAGATCATCACGGCCATCAAGTTGCAGCGTTTCAAGAGCTTCAGGTCGAACACGAACTTCTGCAGACTGAAAGGTATTAAAACCTGTTCCTGCAGGAATAAGATGTCCAAGAATTACATTTTCCTTCAGCCCAACAAGATTATCGACCTTTCCAGCTAACGCTGCTTCAGTCAATACCTTCGTAGTTTCTTGGAAACTGGCAGCCGAAATGAAACTTGAACTTTGGACACTTGCCTTTGTAATTCCCAGTAACTGAGTGCTTGCTGTGGCAGGTTTTGGCGCAGTGCCCTTTGCTGGTGAACCCCCAAGTGCTTCGACGGTCGCATTGGATTCATCAAACAAATCTTTGGGTACGATACTTCCCTCGGTGAATTCACTATCTCCTTTTTCTGTGATTTTCAAAGACTTTGAAACAAGTTCATTTGCCTTACGAAATTCATACTTGTCTATTACGACCTGTGGCAGGAGTTCCGTATCACCAACTGTTTCAATCTTTACCTTACGAAGCATCTGAGAGACGATAATTTCAATATGTTTATCATCAATTTCAACACGCTGGCTTCGATAGACATTCTGGATTTCACGAACAAGGTATTTTTGAACTTCCTCTTCACCTGAAATTCGGAGGATATCGTGGGGAACCAGCGGTCCATCAACAAGGGCTTCACCTGAACGAACAATATCCCCTGCGTGTACACGCAAATGTTTTCCATGCGTGATGAGGTGTTCTTTTTCTATCCCGCTTTCATCATTCTTTACAATAATTGTTCGCTTTCCACGTTTTTTCTCACCGAGTAACTCAACTTTCCCGTCGATCTCAGCCATAATCGCAGGATCTTTTGGTTTACGAGCTTCAAAGATTTCAGTGACACGAGGAAGACCACCGGTGATGTCTTGGGTACCGGCTGCTTCACGGGGGGTCTTGGCAAGTATGTGGCCAGCTTTGACGACCTCACCTTCAGTAACCTCGATGTAGGCTTTCTCAGGAAGGTAATAGAATTCGAGAATTTGTCCTGACTCATCCTCCAATACCACCTGTGGGTGGTAGACACCTTTGTGCTCCATGATCATTTGACGCATGTGGCCACTGGGATCCTTCTCCCGACGCACGGTCTCGCCCTCAATGACCTCTTCGTACCTGACCCGACCGGCAACCTCAGACAGAATCGGAATTGAATGAGGGTCCCATTGCACAAGCACGGTGCCTGGCTTGACTTCGTCATTCTCATTCACTTTGAGAATGGCACCGGCTGGTATGTCAAACTTTTCTAATTCC
>CAXFJI010000173.1:0-6067 GCA_964003275.1 uncultured Planctomycetaceae bacterium | reverse complement strand
CTATAGAACCTTCGGGGTGTCTGAGGAGACCCATAGGCCCGTCTCAATTGGGCCCGTAGAGTCCCCCCTGACTCCCTCAACTGTCAAATCTTGATTTAATAAAATTTCCCCGAGTTTCTTGACGATTTTTGTGGAAACGAACTATTTCACCTTGGAGGCGTACTATTAGTTGCAAGCGTCCCAGCCCCTATTTCACATGTCGGGCGTTACTTGGACGCAGAGGAGTAAAAATATGGCACGCAAAGAATCACTTTTGAAACTTCGAGCAATTTTGATACGCCGCAGAGACGCCTTACGTGGTGCCCTTGCTGGTGATCTCACTTTGTTACGAGAATTGAGAAGTGAATCCCCAGGAGATTCGATTGACGCAGCATATGATTCTGCTCAGGATGAAATAAGTTCTCAACTCGCAGAGGTGGAGAGCAAAGAGTTGGTTTCCATTGAAAATGCCTTAGAACGCATGGAAGACGGAAAATATGGCATTTGTGAACTGTGCAATGAGAAAATTCCGATGGAGAGACTTCATGCTCTGCCCTACGCCACAATGTGCATCAGCTGCCAACGCGATCTTGAGCGATCAGGCGGAATTGGCTCACGAGATGTCTTGGGGAAAGTGAGCGAGGAGATAGGTATCGACATTTCATGATGGCTGTCGGGTATGCTTAGAGTGCCTCGGAGTTTTTTGCATGCCCACACTATCTCGTTTCCTCCCATATCTCGCCATCACCACAGCATGGCTCTGGTGCCATTTTCTTGTTGCAGATGAAACAACAAAGCTTTCTCCCATAGCGCCGAAAATAGTCACGGATCGTCAAGACCCGCTTGAGCCGATACGACTGACTTCAGAAGACAGAAAAAAACTGTATGAGCAAGTCGCTCAAGAAGCAAATTACCTTGAGCGACAAGCACAACAGATTCGTCGCCTAACAGATCTCCTGCGACCTACTGTAGTTCACATTGATGCGAAGAAACCTATGCTGCGTCCTCGAAACGGTAAGGCAAGTGAAGAAGAAGCAGGATCTGGTGTGATTACAAAAGTAGCTGGCCGAACAGTGGTCATCACCAATCGGCACGTTATCAACAGAGCTGAACTTGAAAATATTGCAATTCGACTTGAGGACGGGAGGGAGATAACACCAAAGAGACTGTGGTCTGATGCAGGAACCGATATCGGTGTTATGGAACTCCAGGCGGACAATCTCGAAACAGCACGATTGGCAACGGACAACACCGTACAGATTGGGGATACCGTTCTCGCCATAGGGAGTCCATTTGGTCTTGCTCATTCCGTCACCATTGGAATTGTTTCTGCAAAGGGCAGACGCGATCTTGAACTTGGTGAAGGGAGTGTGAAGTACCAAGACTTTATCCAGACTGATGCTGCGATCAATCCAGGAAACAGTGGTGGCCCATTAGTCAATCTGAGGGGCGAAGTCATTGGTCTCAATACTGCAATTGCCAGTAATTCTGGAGGGAGTGAAGGAATAGCTTTCGCAATTCCAATTTCAATGGTCATGTTTGTCTCCGACCAACTTGTTCGCACAGGCACAGTTTCTCGCGCCTATTTAGGAGTAACCCTCGATAGCATGTTCACTCAGGATATTGCTCACCGCCTCGGGCTCGTGCGTCCCATCGGAGCCAGAGTGTCGGCTGTGACTCAAGGATCTCCGGCCGATAAAGCAGGGATCAGGCCAAATGATGTGATTTTCAAATATGACGGCACTCCAATTGAAGATGATGACCATCTTGTTTGCATGGTCAGCATGACCCCCACCAATCGCAAAGTAAGACTGAGCATTTTTCGCAATCGCCAAATGATTGAACTGTCAATGGCCGTTGCAAGCCGTGATCAATTTGAATAGCCGGATTCGGTTTGACTTCCTGCTATGGCAAGCCCACGAAGCACGCAGTCCCCCACAGCGGTTGAGTCACAATCTATAAGTACATCTGCATTACTTTGAGCCTCTTTATTGTGCCGTCGATCGAGTACGAGCATTCCCGCAGTGAGATTGCCTGCTATCTCAACATCAGCCGTCACCCGCTCTCGATCAAAAAGTTCTGCGTTGGTTGCTGCAACAAGAGCAACCACGTCATGCATAACAATTCCCTCACTTCCAAGGAGTTGTCTGTGAGCTCGAAAACAATGCGGCAACATTTTGTGCAGAATTCTACCCGCACGAGAAGACTCAGATGGAAGTTGATCAAGAACATCAAATCCAAAAACCATCTGTCTACTCGTTTCAAGTGGCACGAGTGTTTTTGCAACGGGCTCATGAATGATGTGTTGAGCAGCATGTGGATCGCAGAAAAAATTGAAGTCTGCGACCGGCGTTGCATTTCCATGAGCATGGACTGTGCCGCCGCTAATAATAATTGAATGAACAAGATCAACGAGTGATGGATCTCGAGAAAATGCACGAGATACATTCGAAAGCGGACCGAGAGCAATAATGGTCACTTCATGTGGATACTCTCGCAATGTTTCACAGATCACTTTTTCGGCCGAACGTGCACCATGCAGATTTGTTTGAGGAAGATTGAGTCCTCCAAGACCATCACTGCCATGAAGACTGAACGGTCTTGACGGCAATACTGTATCATTGGATGCAATACCAATTTTTGGGAGCCGGGATGGATCGAGTAGTTGAACTAACGATTGCAAGTTGCACGTTGCCTGATCTGCTGGCACATTACCGCCACAGGCGGTAACTGCTAACACCTGCAAACGGGGATCAAACAGTGCCATGATGAGCGCTACTGCATCGTCTATTCCAGGATCACAGTCGATAATTACTTTTTTACGCATACTGGGATCGTAGCAGTTCAAGTTCGAGATCAACAACACATGCAGACTGCTGGTCATAGGCGAAAAGAATATGCTACTTTTCTAACCCACAATCCACGCGACAATACGGGAGTATAACGTTTCCACCAAGGACACCCCCATGTCTTCACAAATCAATCCCACACGAGCAATTCAAGACATCCTCACTCGTCATGAGTCTGCAGGAAGGCTCACTCGCGACGACACAAAACTTCTTGTTGAAGCTGTACTCGATGAAACAATTTCACAAGATACTTTTGCGAATTGGCTTGAGTCGACCGTAGAAAGATGCCCAACAAGTCAAGAAATTGCTGGTGTCGCGGATGCCCTGCGAGCACGCATGCATTCTGTGGATTTACCAAACACGAATGTTCTGATTGGTGATACCTGTGGCACTGGTGGTGATGGCTCAGGAACTTTTAACATCAGCACTGCAGCTGCTTTTGTGGCAGCAGCCACCGGCCTCCCCATTGCGAAACATGGAAACCGAGCTGTATCAAGTCGAACTGGCAGCGCCGATGTCCTCGAACAACTCGGCATCAAGGTGATCGTGACACCGGATGTCGCAAAGCGATGCCTTATTGATGTTGGCATCTGTTTTCTCTTTGCTCCATCCCACCATCCAGCCCTCGCAAAGCTTCGTGAACTACGTCAACGCATAGGGCGCCCCACTGTATTTAATCTTGTCGGGCCCTTGTGCAACCCTGTCGGCAATGTCATCCAAGTGATTGGGGTTGGCCGCGATGACGCTCAACAGCCCCTGGCTGAGGCTGCAGCAATGCTGAATCACAGGAGAGCTATCGTTGTTCGAAGTATAGATGGCGTAGATGAAGTGGGACTATTTGCAAAAACGCGAGTGTTAGATGTCTCTCAAGGTCATATTCGAGAATCAATCTGGCATCCTGAAGATTTTGGAATACCGATGCGTACACCGAATGAGAAAACAACCTTGATAGCATCTGATTCCAAGGAAAGTGCTCACTGCATCCGATCAGTTCTCGAAGGTGAGCAAGGTCCCCGACGTGACATTGTTGTGATAAACGCTGCTGCACTTATCTGGGCTTCAGGGCATGCAGACAATCTCATTTCAGCAGCACAATTAGCGCAATCAGCAATTGACACCGGACAAGCACACTCAGTCCTTGAACGCCTTCAGGCTGTCTCGCACATTGAAGAGGCCTGATAATGTTACCTACGCTTCAAGTTATTGAACCTTCCCAATCTCCCCCGCACGGCTCTCAACAAATACCCAAGCCGTGCTGTGCTCAAGAACAGCCCACCACAAAGTATCAACAACGTCGCCTCTTCGTTGGTGTGGTACTTGCTATTCTTCTTATGTTTGTTTCCATGGCAGAGATGATTGGGGAAGGCATTGGGTGGGAACCCCCGAATTGGTTGTCTGGGACTACTGGAAACTGGCTGCAACTTTTTCTTTGTAGCCCCATCGTGTTTTGGGGAGGGGCAACCATCCTAGGAGACGGATGGACTGGGCTTCGACGCGGCCGTCCAGGAATGTTCTCTCTGATTGCCCTTGGAGTCGTCGTGTCTTGGATAGTCAGCACTCTCGCAACAGTCGCGCCTCATTCTTTTCCATCTGCTTTCCAAAAAGAAGATGGAAGCGTTGCTGTCTTTTTTGAATCCGCAGGCATGATCATCGTGCTTGTTCAGATTGGTCAGATATTGGAAAGCCGTGCACGCCGCAAAACGACATCCTCCATACAAGCGTTGATAGACCTTTCGCCACCGACTGCAGAAAAGGTGCTTGGACCAGGCAAAACAGAGATTGTAGCGTTATCGGACATCCAACCCGGTGACAGTCTGCGAGTAAAGCCGGGGGAACGAATACCAACTGATGGGACGATCCTCGATGGTTCCACTTCCTGCGATGAGTCACTCCTCACCGGTGAACCAATTCCAGTTCATCGAACAAAGGGGGATCATGTGCTTGGAGGAGCGCTCAACGGGCTAGGAGTCATCACAATTCATGCCGATGTCGTAGCCACCGATTCACTTGTGGCTCGCATCAGAAAACTTGTCCAGTCTGCTCAGGCCCAACGAGCACCAATCGAACACATAGTAGACCGGGTTTCGGCGGTATTTGTGCCGGCGGTACTTGTTATTTCACTCGCTACATTCGTTGGATGGTCAATGTTTGGTCCGCAACCAAGAATGGTTTTGGGATTGCTTTCATCTGTAAGCGTTCTTGTCGTTGCATGCCCGTGCGCTCTTGGACTGGCCACGCCACTTGCAATGACAGTTGCGATCGGCAAAGGGGCGCAGAACGGCATCTTGGTTCGAAACTCAGAGGCAATTGAAAAACTTGATCACGCAAAGATCATTGCATTTGACAAGACAGGAACTCTCACCCAAGGTCATCCTGTAATTGAACGTGTATGCTTCTTCAACGACGCAAAGACCCTTGTAAGCCTTGATTGCACACAACCCCAAATCTGGAAAGACACAACAGCTCGGTCACTACTCGCCATAACTGCCAGCATTGAGGCCACGAGTGAGCATGCCTTAGCACATGCATTTACCAATGCCGCAAAAGAGGCTCAGTTGGATTTAATGCCTGTGGATAATGTGATGGCTTTTGTTGGAAGTGGAATTCAAGGACATGTTCAAGGGAGTTCGGTTTCTATTGGAACTGAAGAATTCTTACGCCAGAAGGGCGTTGACCTTACAGAATACTCGACGAGTAGAACACCATCCGGCTTAGCACCCATGGGGTCGACTATGATTTTTGTCAGTATCGACCAGCATCTTCGTGGTTGGTACACGCTCTCTGATACCCCTCGACCAGAAGCTCACGATGTTATCGAATCTCTTCGTCATGATGGCTATCATACTGTCGTGCTCTCAGGTGATACTGCACGTTCTGCCAAATCTGTGGCGACAAATATTGGCATCTCAGAAGCGTATGGCGGCCTCACTCCTGCAGACAAAGCAGATTGGATAACCAAGTGCATTGAGAAAGAAAAAAGCAAGAAACTCACGTGTGTCTTTATAGGCGATGGGATTAATGATGCTCCAGCAATGGCATCAGCTGATGTTGGTATTGCCATGGGGAGTGGAGCAGACGTTGCGATCCAAACTGCCGATATCACACTGCTGTCCGGGGGACTACGCGCTCTTCCGAATGCCATTGATCTTGCGAAGAAAACAATGCGCGTCGTTCACCAAAACCTCTTACTCGCATTTCTTTATAACGCCCTTATGATTCCTCTTGCCGCTGGCGTTCTC
>CAXFJI010000172.1:0-6139 GCA_964003275.1 uncultured Planctomycetaceae bacterium | reverse complement strand
TTTTTTCTTGCGGCAGAGTCAAGCACCTCTACCATGCCATCATGCAGTCGTTGCCACAACTCCCTCTCTGGGGCTGCATCACGAACCACCCCGCTCCACAATGACACACACCTTGCCCCGAGAAGAGCTGCCGTATCGATAGCATCTCTGAGGAATGAGATGCGCTCAAGACGCCCTTCAGCCGTAGGAGACACAAGTGTCGGCTCATGCTTCATCCGCGAATTAAGCAAATAACGCGCACCTGTCTCAATCACACAGGTCATACCATGAGACTCTAATGCACTTTTCCAAGTCGATACTTCGGTTTCAAAATCATCTCCTGACGGATTGAGCACATGTTGATCCAGAGTTATTGCCAGTGACTGATAACCCATCTGATGAAGAACAGACAGCGACTGCAGTACATCTGTTCCACCAATACTATTTGTGCTAAATCCAACTCGCATAGTTTTTGTTGCCCAAAACCGTCAATGACCTACGTCGGACTTATGAAGTATCGTCCTACATGAAATGGAACTAATAACGAAAGCACAATGATCGACCATAATTCACCACATGAGGCAAGTACAAGCACTGCATCAAGGGTGATGATCGACATAATGGCGTTGCCAACAGCCTGCTGAACTTTCAAAGACGTTGGGTTGGTCATAGCCGTGATATTTCGAACAATAACAAAGGCTCCAAGAATGGTCCAAAGCATAAGCCATGTCGAAAGTTGACCAGATGCCATCCACGATCGGCCAACATTCCAATTCTCATCAAATTGATGCATCGGCGTAACGAGGGGATAGAGACCGGCAGTGATGAGCCCTGTTAGCATGACGAGACTGGCAGACGCCAGCCTGGCCACCGAACTTCTGCCAGCTTCATCTTTTGCGAAAAGAGTGATGCCACAAACATAGAGACTCATACCCAACGGAATAAAGTATTCGGATGTAATCAGCACCTCTCCGGCGGCCGTCATTCCGAGCAACCAATTCAATCCTCTGCACATCCCCATCACGACTGGCCCTAAAAACATTTTTTTAGCATGTCGGTCATACAGCCAGATAGCCGCTACCAACAGGATTCCAATGATTACTGGAAAAATGGATCGGGCCAACAATGATGTGACACCTGCAAACAGAATGCCAACACCCAAGAGAACGTAACCTACACAGCTTGCTGCTGAAAGACTTACTGCCCCACTTGGTAATGGTCGTGTTGGTCTCTCTGCACGATCAACTTCGACGTCATACACGTCGTTCAGCACCATTCCTGCTGCGTACAATGCTATCGACGAAGCAATAGCTGACCAACATACCCATGCAGGCCATTCAACTACATGAGGACCTAAACAAATCAAGTAGCCAGATAAGACATCGGCTACAGCTGTTGCATGATTTGGAAGCCTGAGCAGTCGGAACCATGCAAAAATAGATTGAACCATGAGAACAACGCCTAACCGATTGCGACACCTGCCTCACTGGCTGCAGCCAGCAGGAACTCCCTCGCTGCAGAAGCTGCTCGATCAGGCTCATCACGGTAGGGATACAGTTCAACAGTGATCCATACATCAGGAGAGTGCTGTGCGATTGCCTTCAACACACCAACAAAATCTATTGCTCCTTCTCCTGGAACAAGATGATGGTGAACTCGAGTATCAGCAATATCTTCAAAGTGATAATGACGTGTATGTTTCTTCATCCTTGGAACCCATTCTGCAGGGTCTTCCCCTACACAATAGGCATGGCCGATATCAAAATTAAGTGCAAGGGATGGATGATCAACACGGTCAGCAAATTCGAGATACTCATCAAATTTTTCTATGAGAAGCCCCGGCTCAGGCTCAATCAAAAGAGTCACACCGCAATCTGCAGCCACGTCAAGACAGGGCATGATTTCATCATAAAAAATGTTGGTTGCTTCCTCACGAGTCTGCCCCTGCTGCAGCTCACCTCCCGGTTCGGTTGAGATTGTCTCTGCCCCAAGATCTGCAGCCAGTTTCAGTGATCTTTTTGTGTGCTCTCGACGAATGGCACGATAGTGTGGATCGGGATCTGTCCACCCTGGATGCCAGTAGGGCTGACGAGGATCAGCGATTGCATTCATCATGAAAGCATTAATATTCGATATGGGCATACTATGTTCATTCAGTGCCTTACGAATGACATCTTTTTGAACCTCTAACAGTCCAGCCGGCCACGCATGGGGAACATCTGCCAACAATTCAATGCCCTGATAGCCAAAACTAGCTATCTGCGCAATAGCATCCTCAACGGGAACATTCAAGTAAGCGTTTGAACTAAAAGCAAGTCGTATCGGCATAAATACATTTCCTCATGATTCTTTGGAAAAAGTGTAAACACGAAATGACTCATCTGCTACACAGATATGTTCTAAAAGCAGTTCAAGAGACCTGACAGTGCTCAACACGATAAATTGACCAATAACATTGGTTTAACTAGACGCACTTCGATACTTGACCAAAGCAGACTGAAACACAAAACGAGAAATACATAGCGATGCGAGAGAAGCACAAAATGCCCCGGCAACTGGCCACCAATCATGGCCTACAAGAGGCTGAGCAACGACTCTCGCAGGAATATTCACCACGAGAAGAATTGGTATCACAAAGGTACAAAGAGCTCTGAGCGGACTCCCCCATGGACCAGCATAAATTTCAGCCGGGTAGCGAGAAAAATTTGTGATGTAAAACCAGAAGTCATAGAGGCTTTGGTTTCGACCCATAAAAATAGTCGCTGCCGCAAGCATGATAATCAGACCGTATAAAATCATAACTCCACAGAGAATGAGACCTGGATAAAGTATCCAAGCAATCCATGGCACAGGATGATCAAGTGACAAAAGGGACCAAACGAGAATTCCCAACCCCACAAATCCATTTGCAAGCGATGAGAAGTTGACGCGATGTAATGATAGAAGAAATTGTGCATCAAGCGGTCGAACCAGAACGGTATCAAGACCTCCGGTTCTTACAAGTTCTGTGAGCTCTTCTGCACTGGGCATGAAAAAAGCTTGCACAATGGCATTGATAATCATCCCAGTAGCAACAAATGCAAAAAACGGAGCTTTTGACCATCCCGTACCCGCACCTATTTCCGGGGTGAACTGAAAAATCAATAAATAAAATGCAAGATTCATGGACATCCAGCCAAGACTTGTCACACACTCGAGCAAAAAATTTGCCCGAAATGTCATGTCTCGAATGAGACACGCTCTGGCAAACATTAGAAAGATTGAGAGATGCCTTACCATCTGCTACCTACTACCTACATTTTTGAAACCATGGTTGATTTGTCTCATAGGGATTCAGCCCCCAAATGCACTCCATCGCCGAGTTCCTCGCCACCAAACGAATCGACATACAAAAATCATGGTGACTACCCATACCGCCTCGAGAATAAGGGATCTCACAAGTTCTTCTCCTTGGATTTTTCCAAGCCAAACAGCCGAGGGAAAATACGCGGTGTATTGAAAGGGCAACCACCGCACAACATCACCAATACTCACCCCCGCTACTCCCGTGGAAATACCTGACAACATATCCAGTGGAAACATGTGCCCCGAAAGAAGGTACTGAACAAGCATATATGCAAAAATGATACTCGACACTTCAAGGAACCAGAAGGCGAGCATTCCAAGCGTAGCTTCCATGAAAAACCCAAGAAGAAATGACATGACAAGCGATGCTATAAATGCAAAAACGGTGAAGATGTCTGGAGCAGGCGGAAAATAGCCTCGACAAAGAAAAAATACACAGACAAACGGAATCACTGCGATCAAATAATAGACGAGCTTGTGTGCCATACGGGCAGCAAGCAAGAACGAAACGTAGTCAACAGGCTGCACAAGGTATTTCTTTACCGATCCATCCCGAATGCTTCGTGAGATACCTCCTGCGAGTGATGGCATACTCGAGAACGCTCGAGTCACCATCGTGAGTAAATAGTACGCAACAATATCATTTCGTGAGTAGCCTGCGATGTCGGACGTGCTGGTTGCAGCGAATACTGCTGTCCACAGAAAGATTTGCGTGACAATCGGCAGAAATCGCATCAACGTGCCAAGGATAAAGTCGCCACGGTACACCAGACGCTCTTCGATACAGATGGCTAACATCGTGAACCACGTGCGCAAACCATCACAAAAGCGATTCGCACGATGCACCGACTCCACAGGCTGATGTGTCAACTTCATGCTAATACCTCAGGCACACGGTTTGCCTGAGAAGACGACTGAAAAAGTTCAGCGACAATTTCTTCCAAGGGTACATCTTCTACTGAGACATCAAGTACATTTCCTCCTCCAAGGATCTTCGGCAAAACCTCAGCAATAAGCGAACGCTCAATACGCAGCGTCACTTGCGGACCACGAACCTCACAGGGGAAACCGTACTCTTGCACCTGCTGAGCAGCATGCACCGAATTGAGGTCAAGCGTCACAATCTTATGCGTTGTAAACCGGTCAACAATCTCCGTGAGTGATCCATCGTAAAGAATATCGCCATGCGTAATGACAACAACACGCTCACATAAGGCCGCAACATCTTTCATGTAGTGTGTTGTGAGAATCACAGTAACCTGTCGCTCTTGCTGGACGTGTTGAAGAAACTGATGAATCATGTGCTGAGCCACAACATCAAGGCCGATTGTAGGCTCGTCGAGGAACAGCACTTCGGGCTCATGGAGCAACGCTGCAACAAGTTCGAGCTTCATGCGCTCACCAAGAGATAATTCGCGCACAGGTTGGAGAATAAGTTTTCGAACTCCCAAAAGATCAACTAATTCGTCACGAGTACGATTAAACCGGGTTGGATCAATCCTGTAGATCTCCTGATGAAGCCGAAAACTTTCGGCAGCAGGCAGATCCCACCACAGTTGATTCCGCTGCCCCATCACCAACGCAAATCGACGACGAAAATCATCAACTCGCTCCCATGGCACATGCCCCAACACGGTAGCCACTCCTCGTGAGGGAGTAATAATCCCTGAGAGCAGTTTCAGAAAGGTCGTTTTTCCCGCACCATTCGGACCAAGCAACGCAACAAATTCTCCACGCCGCACTTCCAGATCAACGCCTTTCAAGGCCTCGACGACTCTGCCAGTACGGTGAAAAATTCCACGAATACTGGCCAAAAGTCCCTCTGGTTTGTCGAAAACCCGGTATTCTTTCGCGAGGCCACGAACGTGAATGACTGTTTCTTTAGCAGGTTGTTGAGCATTCATAACGAAAGAATAGATTGCAGGGTATAACCTGAGTATAGCAGCACATTTTCCATCCACCCCATCTGTAATCTATGTCTCAACCTTTTAGAATCGGCCTTGGCCACGATACCCACCGCCTCGAACCAGGCCGTGGACTTATTCTCGGTGGTGTGACAATCGAACATGACCGGAAGGCAGTAGGGCATAGTGACGCGGATGTGCTTCTCCATGCCATCACCGATGCTATTCTTGGGGCTGCCGCTATCGGTGATATCGGTGAGCTTTTTCCTGATACTGACCCCACAAATAAAGGCCGTGACTCGACCGAAATGCTAAAAATTGCAATGGACCATGCAAGAGAGTCTGGATGGAAAATTGGGAATCTGGATTGCGTTATTTTTGCCCAACGGCCCAAAATCCTTCCTCATCGAGACACAATCCGACGGAGAATTGCTGACGTGGCTGGCATTGACATCACTGCTGTGTGGCTGAAGGCAAAAACTGGTGAAGGTGTAGGACCAATCGGTCGGCAAGAAGCTATTAGCGCTGAATGCGCTGTCCTGCTCACTCAAGACTTGTAACCATCTTTGGAGTATGAAATGGCGGCATCCAAGCGTCCCTCAATCGAACTATACAACACACTCACAAAAAAGAAGGAACCACTTGTTACCGTACAACCTGGCAAGGTAGGCATGTATCTATGTGGTCCGACCGTATATAAACCAAGTCACATCGGTCACATGGTTGGTCCAGTTATTTTTGACACAATCAAAAGATACCTCGAGTACTCAGGATGGGAGGTTACATGGGTTGTCAATATTACAGATGTTGACGACAAGCTTATTGCTGAGAGTGAAACTCGCGGTGTGTCGATGCAAGCGCTCGCCGATGAAATGACCACAGACTATCTGGAGAATCTTGCAGCCCTTAGT
>CAXFJI010000171.1:0-6158 GCA_964003275.1 uncultured Planctomycetaceae bacterium | reverse complement strand
AGAGTTTGCCCCCCCAAGCCGTCGACTGCAAGTACCGACCCAATTATTCTCACACAGAATTTGATTCAGGCAGGGGTTCAGATGGCTGAAGGCAGTCCAAAGGGGGGAGATCCTCGATTCTCGCCAGACCGAAAGCTTGCAAAAAATGCCGGGTTGTGACGTAGATATTGGGCCTTCCAAGTTCTTCGACACGTCCCCCAATTCCCACGAAATCACGCTCCAGAAGCTGTCGGAGCATCTCATCGCAGCCAACCCCCCGTATGGACTCAATTTCAGCACGTGTCACAGGCTGTTTGTACGCGACCACGGCAAGGGTTTCCATGGCTGAGGCAGAAAGCCGATTTTCGGGTGGGGTTGCTAAAAGCCGACGAACCCATGGACCAAAGTGTCCCCGAGTGAGCAGCTGAAAACCACCGGCAACCTGTTCAACACGAAAGGCTGAACCAGAATCAGTGGCAATTTTCTGTAAATCTGAAAGAAGTGTTCGGGCTCGTGTGCCATCAGGAAGACGAGCAAGTTTTGCGAGACGTCGCACCGGAATGGGCTCTCGAGATAGATAGAGCGCTGCCTCAAGGCGAGCGAGTTCATCACTTCGTATGAAAAAACCTTGTGTGTTGTCACTTGATATCTCTGGCTGCACAGTTCGCCGTTTTTTCCAGAAGAGATGGTGGCGTATTGAATGTTTTTTTAGAGCAGCAAAAGATTGATCAGGCCATCCGGCAATGTGCTTTGACTCGATTTGTCGCTTGAGAGTATTCGTTAAGAAACGCTTGCTTGCCTGCTTGCACATTCGTTGCTTGCCAGCAAAGCGAGTCGCCCTTTTTCTCATGCTATTATCCTCAGAATTGTTTTCGAGATAATCCGGCTTGCCGAACCTGCCAAGCCTGAATTTGATAGATGAGTGCATGCATGGCCTCAGGCGCACTGGATCCTTGGCCATGAAATACCCGATGTAACTGGCCATTTGGATCCATTGGCAATTGGCATGTGCTGCTATACCCATGCTGTGTTCCCGGTTGCGGGCGACAGTCCAATTTCGTTGCTCCAAAGGATAAGAGCTTCTTGTGAAGAGATGCCAGTAATTCCCACTCAGCTTGTGATCGTGGTTTTTTTCTTTCAGAGTCTTCTGTCGAAGGAATTCTTGTTTCTTGAACTGTGACAGTGGGAAGGGTTTCTCGAATAGACGTATCGCGTGTGTTCTCCACTGCTGAGAGAGAGGATTCTGAAAGAGTATCGTTTGTCAATGAAGAACTCGTGACGCTAAGTGAAGCGTCATGCTCGAAATCATCTTTGTTGGCAACGGAAGTATAGGCATCAAATTGTAGCGTTGCGTTGATGACACTTATTGTTTCACACAAGGGTGTCCATATCATTTGCTGGGCAGCCTGTTGGACGGAAGGGGGAGTCATGTGAGAAAACAATGCAAGCGCGGGCACAACGAGCATGCATAGAACCAACACAAATGAACGTAATTTCATCACGGCCATAGAAGACTAACGAAACCCTTGTAAATGAAATTTGACTTCAAAAGGTAGCGGTCTCTACGAATCGCGACAACCCAGAAAGTCATGCATTTCCCCCGGGAAAAACATGCTTTTAGTCAGCGCTGTCTGTCAGTGTGATGTCCTCAACAAGAAAGTTGACTGGGATCTCATGAATAGCAATCGGTAACACCCACCGTAATCGAATTGAACGTCGATCCATATTTTCTTGTGGGAGGAGAAATGATGTGATCGCCGTGAGACCCTGTTTAGTTCGTTCAACAGTATGCTGGTCTTGTCGAATGAGTTCGCGATCGCCATGTGCACTATCGATGGCCGTTAGGAGCCGCTTTTCAAGCCACGGACGATGTGAAGCCAGGGCATCGGTTGAGGCATCATATTGAACACGAGCTTTTACCAAGATTGTTTCACGATCTTGATTGATATCGAGAAGTGAAACGGTTGCTTTGCCAATGCGTGTAGAAGTTATTTGTAATGGCAATTCAAACCCCTGGTCAATTCCAGCAACTGATAAATTGACCGTTCCGCGAAGAGTCTTAATGGTTTGGATAGGCGGAACAATCTGTTCCAGCATGAGGGGAAGTATAACCTCATGATCATTCGGTTTCACAAGCGGTTCAAGCACAGCTTGTCGATGACTAGGCGGCAAGGATTCTCCCAAGAAACTATCAGCCACAATTGAACGGCAAGGCAGTTGCATGACGAGTGGTGTGAGTTGATCGCCCCAGGAAATACTAAGGTTTATGCGAACGCGTTTGCCATTTTGTAGAGCACGTGTTGATTGTACGCTGAAGGAGAGTGTTTCGAGAGCCGTTTCAAGATGCTCTCCAGTTGCTTTTTCTTGCAGATAGCGTTCGATGCAGCGAAGTCGAAACGCAGCTTCGCCTACAGCCTTGTGCTTGGCCCGGACAATGCTTGGTATGGCATCAGGACCAAGGTTCAGAAGATTTTTTTCGGCACGATCACGGATGGGAGCAGATGCATCATTGAGTTGGCCTACAAGTAGACCAAGGTCGGGCGTGCCAGTTTCGGAAGCTGTCGCCAATAGCGTACAGAGGAAAAGGGTGGCCCATCCCAATAGCAGTCGTAATGCGTGATTCATGTGGAACGTTGCCAGGCAAATGTTTTAAATGTCTTTTGAGGACAAAAGGAGTAGGATACTATGTTAAATCGTTTTGAGATATTAGGTGTATTGAATGGCCAGGATTGCGATTAGTGTATGTGGTGAGGGCAGAGGGCATGCCAGTCGCATTGCAACGCTGGTGGAGTCGCTAGTTGAAGACCATGATATTTTGATCTATACGTCTGGGGATGCGATTAGCTTCTTGAGAACGCGTCTCTCCAAGCAGTCTTCACGTGTTGATATTCAGGAAATTCCTGGGATCGTGTTTCAGTACACGAATGGCTATCTCGATATGATGCGATCTGTTGCAGCCGGACTGGAGTATCAGGCGCGTCAACTCGGTCCATTAGTTGATCGTATGATTCGGGAGTTGGAAGTCTTTGGAGCAGATCTTGCCATAACAGATTTTGAGCCTGCGTTACCTCGTGCTGCGAGTCGAAAAAACATCCCTCTGATAAGTGTTGATCATCAACATTTTCTTCTCGCCTATGACCTCGATGCCCTGCCATGGTCATTACAGTGGAACGCCTGGTTTATGAGCCATGCTGTTTGGCTGTATGTGGCTGAGGCTACCGATACGGTTGTTTCAGCATTTTTTCGTCCACCGTTGCGGAGAGGTTGGGAGCATGTTCTTCAAGTTGGTCCATTGCTTCGTTCTTCAATTTCCCATGCTGAACCACGAGAAGGAGGGTACATTCTCTCATATCTCAGAAGACATACTCCATTTTCAGCGATTGAAGCATTGGCTGACTGTGGCATGCCCGTGAAGGTTTACGGGTTAGGTGATCGTGATCACGTCGGTGCTGTATCCTTCCATGCCGTTGATGAAAAAAACTTTGTAGAAGATCTCATTCACTGTTCATCAGTTATTGCATCAGCCGGAAATCAATTAATTGGTGAATCTCTTCACCTCGGCAAACCACTCATGGTCTTGCCAGAACGAGCACATGCTGAGCAGATGATGAACAGTCACTTTTTGTCCAGTATGGGGTGTGGAAAGTTTATTCCTGTGGAGGATCTGGCACGTGAGCATGTTAAGGATTTTATTTCAGATGAGAACCAATTTAAACAAGCCTTAGCCCCGCTTGTTGGTCATCTCGACGGAACGCGATCGGTTCTCAAGGTTATTCAACATCGATTGAATAATCCTTGGCCTTCAGCAACCATTAGTGATGGTGTTCCAAGTGGTACAGAATTGCAGGAAGCATCCGTCTCATCGCTCGAGCACGATGGCTGATCATGGATTTGACCGCAGCTGGTAGCTCACCAAATGTTTGATGGTATTCGGGCACAATAAACAGTGGGTCATATCCAAAGCCACCACTCCCAGAGAGGGTGTGACCAATGATTCCCGAACACATATCAGACGCTGTTGCCACGATAGTGCCATCAGGATTTGAGAGGGCAGCGTGACAGCTATAGTGAGCCGCTCTCTGATGACCGTGAATATCTGAAAGTCGCTCAAGGAGCTTTTTGTTATTTGAGGAGTCAGAAGCATTCTCTCCAGAAAAACGGGCAGAAAAGATGCCAGGTTCACCGCCTAGAGCTGGAACGACCAGTCCGCTGTCTTCTGCAAGAACCCATTCTCTTAGGGACTGGGCCTGAAGTGTTGCCTTGAGGGCAGCGTTTTCCGCGAATGTTGTACCAGTTTCTTCGACAACGACAGCGTTCGACTGCCCTTCGAGTGATTGGCACGCAATTCCATGAGGGGCAAGCAATGGAATGAGTTCCCTTAACTTCCCACTATTGGTCGTACCTAAGATAAGCATATTTTGCATCTACCAATATGTACACGAAATGGCTGTGTTTGTGTTGGTAGATTTTTTACCTGTTCTCTCCTCTAGCGCCAGTTTTTTGGTGCACGAGGCGTGTCGACAGGACGGGGTTGTACATCAAGCAAGATGCCGCCGAATTGACGAGGTGAGATCTGGCCGATTGCTAGTTTGGCAGGATCAGGGCCAAGTGAGGACACAATACGGCTGATTTCTGGATGAGGGATAATTTGTCCATCGGCTTGCCGTACACGAAGCTGATCGAGGCTTCCAACGCATACGATACTAGATTCACGATCATGATATTCCCAAGCCTGCCAGCCCTTCCTGCGAAGTGCCACAGTGAGTGTATGTGCTTGTTCGGCAGCCTCGATGAGTCGGCTTTCAATCGGTACATTGCGACTGGAAATCGCATTTTGATCCAATGTTCCCGAGCCCGTGAACGAGGCAACTCTCACGGAATACCTGCCAGGACAATCAAGCAGGCTATGCGTCACGTCCTCATTCATGCGGAGTACAAACTCATCATTCTGCTGACGGGAAAAATAATCGTCCGGTAAGAGTGGATTCGGTGTAACAAATGCCATTTGCATTGGGCCCCTTGAAGATTTTCGATCGAGGCCAATCATTTTCCGGAAGTCTGCAAAAGATTGACTTTTGCCACTTTCACCACTCAGTGATGTAGGATGGAGTGACTTAATGGTGTTGAGTGCTTTTTGGCCTCGTACATCATCAAATGAGGCAAAGTCACCAACTAATACCGCCACCTCTATCACTTGCTGGGCATTTGCATATCTCATCTTCTTTGGCGTTCCATCTGGGTTCAGGCCCAGCCCTTGCTCCTTACCGGTGTAGTCAAATGACTTTTCATGAGTGTATGCAGTCAATTTGTGTTTTTTACGGAGTTCATGAACAAGTCTCCGAGCATCATTACGAGCACCAGTTCCACGAAAGGTTGTAGCCATCACAAGCCAAGGACCATCCTTTTCGGCCAGCGGAAACATAGCCTGAGGATCAATGGAATCAGTTGAGAACCACGATGTAGGAAGCCAGCCTCGCTGTCCAACTGCGTGACTCGAGGAGAGTGCTGTGGGCAGGGCGAGAAACAAAAAGAACGCTAAAGGATGCGAATAATTTGATAACCGCAATGAAAACACGCGAACTCTCCGGATGTCCGTCATTCTCAAAAAACCATGAAAACAGTGGGTGTTCAGGAAAGTATCAGCCCACACTTTGCTCCGCTAGACCGATTGCTCACTTGGGAAGACGGCCATAATTGGGCAAGATAGAACCCATGAGTATCTTCCCTAAACGTTCCAAGCCAGTTTTCTTACTTATTTTTTTGCTGTGGTTTACAGGAGTCGTTGTGCCACCAGTGATCTTCATGCAATTGCGTCCGCAGTGGCTAGTCGACCTTGATCAACCAGAGTTACAAGAAGATTGGGATGACTTCCGAAATGATATGAGAGCCCAATCAGGGCAGGATTTTCCACTCTCCGGCCCAGTGCAGCGTAAAGTCCCCAAAAGCAAGGAGCCTCCAATCAAAGTATGGTTAAGAGACTATGCTGGATTAGCCGTTGCAACGTGGATCATTTTTGGCACAGTACTGTTTAGCTTTTTTACAGTAATGATTGTTGGATTATTCTCCAAAAATCAGTTGTGCTGTCGCAACGACTCCGAAAAAGAGAATCACTGTGATAGCGAGGACACCTAAAAGTGAAGACACGGAAAGTCACCTTCGTTAGTGGGTGCAGAATATTT
>CAXFJI010000170.1:0-6161 GCA_964003275.1 uncultured Planctomycetaceae bacterium | reverse complement strand
TCGAATGCACTATGCAGTCTCAACTCCGATGACTTTGCTAGTTCGAGGATATCATCCAATGTCATCCAATCTCTCAGTTGACCAACAAGATCTCGAGCATCTTCAGCAAGAAATGCTAATGGTATGTGCTGCCTCCCGCAGGCTGCAGCAATAGCAATGAGTGATTCTAATCGATTTCCTCTTGCAATGACCCCAACTGGCCGGTGTTCATCCAATGACTGCTCTAGTCGTTCAAGCATTGATGCAAGTGAGGCATATGTCACTTCATATCTCAATTCCGTACCTGCGTTATTGACAATAGCAACTCGATCAGGAAATTCTTTCGCTACTGCAGATATTACGAAAGCCAATCGGTCTTCAATCGGCGCATCATTGAGATTCGGTAGCATTTACACTAGGTAGTTAAGGACCAAGTCGTTTCGTAAGAAAGCACGAATGGACATCACATTCACTGAGGTACTGAAAAACCCTACAAACGTAGGTCGAGTTTAGAATGGACGGCGTGGTGCATTAGAAACCTTCTTTTTCTTGGAACCGTCCCTTGAGATAGGTTTTGTATCCATTTGATCATCATCTTCCACGTTCGATGATTCTCGCACAAGTCCTTTGATTTCAGCTTCCTCTAAAGACTGTTTCTCCCGCCAGGGGCGCCCCTTTTGATAGCTTTCCAACTCCTTCTCGAGTTGTTTTTTTACTTCTTCCACATCTGAACCTGCCTCAATGGCTTGCTCACTGTATTGCTTGGCCAAATCAAAATCACCGGTCTCTGCATAGCCGGCTGCAAGAGTACTGATCACATGGGCCTCTTTCCACTCGGTAACCTTACATGCTTTAGTTGCCAGTTCGATGGCTCGCTTACCATTCCGCAAGTCATCCACCGGAGACGTGGCAAGCAACCAAGCCAGGTTATTGAGCACACCATCATCTTCTGGATTGATTGCTAGTGCTTTTTCAAGATCATCCTTGGCCTTTTTATGCTGACCGATTGAGATTTCAGCATCACTCCGTCCCCGCCAACTACCAAACTGCCCAGGATCGATTTCAATGGCACGAGTAAACTCTCTTATTGCTGCTCTTGGCTGCTTGGCAGCTAAATGGAGCATCCCTAACTGACCATGCACCATAGCATTATTTTCATTTCGATCGCGTAATCGACGAAAGTCTCTTATCGCTGCAGCATAGTCACGATTATCAGCAGCAATGAGACCTCTCAATTCCAATGCCGCTGGATGATTTGGTTGCTTCAAAAGAACTTGTTCCAGATCAGCGAGTGCCTTATCAGTCTGGTTTGCTTGTTGGAGAATTCTCGCCCTTAGAATAAGAGGAATAGCTTCATCAGGCTTCAATTCCAATGCTTTATCAAGGTCTGCTAAAGCCTCTGGACGTTCTCCTCGAAGTGCCAAAACTCTCGCACGCTGCAAAAGAGCTGTGGGAGCTTGAGGATCAATCTCTATGGCCTTATCGAAGGCTTTTTCAGCCTCATCAAGTTTTTCTTCCATCAGGTATGCCATGCCGAGAGCCTCATAGAGACTGCCTTCGTCAGGGTTTTCTTCTAAGGCAACTTTCAAGTCTGCACGGGCTTCAGCAAAACGCTCATTTACCAGATGAAAAAAACCGCGGGTACGACGAGCCTCAACATTTCTGGGAGCTAGATCGACAGCTTTATCATAAGCCTTTGCTTTTTTATCTTGATCGTTTGCTAAACCTCCCAACACTAATTGCGCCCGACATGCAGAAAGTTTATTATCTTGAAGCAGTTGAAAGGCCTTTTCTGCCTCTTTCTTAGCGCGATCATGGTTACCACCGGGTAACGCTTCCAGCCTCGCTATCAAGAGATGCGCTTCACCAAGCCGTGGGTCACGGCGCACAACTTCATTCAGATCTCGCATCGCAAATGAACGCATCCGTGGCCACTGAGGGTCTGGAACATCCGCAGTGAAAATTGCATCAACGATCATTCCAGCGCGATCCATAAGCGTTCCTGTATAAAGCGCATCTGCAAACTCCTGAGAGTTTTTCGTAAGCCCCTTATCAATAGCTCGACGGCATAGGTCAATGACCTTGGCAAAATCGTCGAGACTATCTGCTGCAAGTTTTGCTTCCATGGCCGCGTCTAAATCCGACTGACCAAGGGGTTCTTCAGCAAGACTATGGAGACTTACAAGAATAGTGAAGGACGCCACAAACGTATGGATTGTTTTTTTCATAAAAACCTCTGACAGATATTTTTATAATGATAGAAAAAAACTCCAGAAAAACCGACATCAAAGCAACTGCAGAAAAACAGCCTAAAGAGGGGCTGGCAGATCACGTCGACTAAAAATAAGCGTACCTGCAATAAAACCACAAATACCGACTCCAATCAGAACTCCATCGTAGAGCAGAAGAGTCTGCCACGCTTCTGGAGAACCGCTCACAAGTCTCTGCGGTTCATAGGCATTCAAGACCGAAACATATGACAACCAACTAAATGTTCCGCTCATTCGACCCACCAACTTTGTAAGAATTGAGAAAACATAGAAACCACAAAGTATGCCGATGGTTCTCCAACGATAGCTGTCGGCTGCTGAGATACAGGCCGTGATGCCACTCATACACACCATGAGGCCAAAAACATTAAGCGCAGCTGGAATAAATCGAAGTGGCTCAACTTTTCCAGCCCATGGCCCATAGGAAACGGCTGTACAGACGGAAATAAGCAAAACCGCAGAAAGAAGAGCAGCACCAATTACTGTCGCGAAGGCCTGAGTCATAAATACAGCCCGACGGCTCACTGGCTGCGCAAGTAACATTTCCATCGTACCTTTTTCAATCTGTCCTGACACTGCATCACTACCACGAGTAATTCCCCACACAGTAGCAGCAAGCACCACAACAGGATCCACAAAGGCCAACGCAACACGCCCAGCGTGAGTAGCAACTTCAGAAAATGGAACGCCAGAAAGTTTTTGCCAGTCTTCTGGAATTGCCCGTAAAAGCACATCATGAAATGCTGGCATTGGTATTTGTGCAGACAACCAAATGTAGATCCAAGGAAAAACACTCCATAAAGCAGCAAATGAAAGCACAAGCACTCGTTGGTCACCCCATGTTTTTTTCCAGACTGCGTAATTCCACATAGCTGCCTAACTCTTTACTTTCCTACGTATACTGATCATACACGGACGATAATCCAACAGGCTCGATATGAATCTCTTCGAGTGGTAACTCTGCAAGCCAACCTAGCATCTCTTTTAATGACCCGCTCGATTCGATTGTGACTCTAGACGTATCATCAACTGCATTTGCCGAGCAAATTGAAACAGACTTCTCCAGATGTGGTGGCACCTTGCCCATGGAACCTGTTAATCTGGCTGTAATAAGGTGACTTCGTTTCATTGATTCTATGGATTGTTCATGAACCACATTCCCTGATCGAAGAATCACAACGCGGTCACACGTTGACTCCACCTCTGAAAGCACATGAGATGAAAAAATCACAGTACGTCCCAAAGCACGTGACTCCATGACCATTTTGAGAACTTCAGATCTCGCCGTCGGGTCTAGATTGGCTGTCGGCTCATCCAGAATGACAAGAGGCGCGTCAGTTGATAATACGATTGCTAACGCTAACTTCTGACGCATGCCGGTACTCATTCGAGCCACTTGCCGATTGCAATCAAGCTCTAATCGATCCGCTATCTGTTTCGCTCGAAGACGACAACACTCTTTCCGAAGTCCTGAGAAAAAATCGAGAACTGCATGCCCTTTCATGCGACGAAAAAGTCGGGCTTCTCCTGGAAGATACGCCGTACGAGATCGAACAGCCAATGACTGAGTAGCACAATTAATGCCATCAACACAGGCCATGCCGCTGGAAGGGGTGATGTACCCGAGAAGCAGACGTAGAAGCGTTGTTTTTCCAGCTCCATTGTGCCCAAGGAGCCCAAAGATCTCACCCTGGCTGACATGAAGCGAACATGCCTCAAGAGCCATTGATGAACCATATCTTTTCGTAAGGGCATTTGTCGTTACCAGCATGTGTTTTTTCCGAAAACGTTACTTCAGGAAATAATAGCCTGCCAACATGAATCCGGTCATAGCTACGATTTTACGGACAATTTGAGCTGGCATGCGCTGGGCAACATGAGCCCCCACAAGCCCCCCGGCTACAGCACCAACTGCCATCACGGTTGCATGCCCCCAGGCCACCTTGGAATGACCAAACAACGAGCCACAAATAAATAGCGTTGCAGCAGCACCATTCACAATCATGGCTAAAACATTTTTTACCGCATTCAGTCGATGAATATCTCCAAGCTTCAACGTACTCAACATTGCCAGCATCAGAATACCAATACCGGCGCCAAAGTAGCCTCCGTACAATGCTACTAAAAACTGAAGGACACATCCTTTCATGATCAACGTCGGCTTATTCTGTGCACTCAATGGTTCCTTGGACTTCACTACGTTTGTGATCCATGGATGAAGCGTAAATAGAATTGCTGAAAAGAGTATTAACCACGGCACAAATGCAGCAAACCATTTATCTGGAAGGCGTAAGACAAGAATGGATCCAACGACAGCACCAGCAGCACTTGGAATAAAAAGCCAGTTGGCCCAAGAAGGCTGATGCACTCGCTCTCCCTTATATGCCCAAGCCGCTGCCATTGCACCAGGCCACAAACCAACAGTACTTGTAGCATTTGCAATGATCATTCGCGATGGAGTTTCTGGAAGTATGGCATTGAGCATTGGGAAGGTCAGGATCGTGCCACCTCCAGCAACTGAGTTGACCGCCGAAGCAACACCCGTCACTGAAAAAATAACAAGCACGCTCACAACGTCGAGTGTCGAAAAATAGTCCATGATCCATTCCGTCATGGAGCAACCTGCATCACGGGAGCAGCAATCAGAGGTTGCTTGGGAACGTTGCCGATTTCCTTTTGTCGTGGCTTATGATGGCCCTTACCAGCATGCATTAGGAGATGACCTGACCAAAAAACCGGATGCTGAGAATCTGAAAGAACAGCTTCCGTGGATTGTGACAGGCGTGGCTCTCGATTGATGTCGGGTTCCTCAAAAGACACAACATCAACAGCCCTGTGCCAGCTTTCTGTTACTGAAGACATATTTTTTTGATTTTGGAGATCAATGACAAACTCTTCCATGAGTCGAATTGTAGACTGCCCCCCCATGGGCCAACGGCTGATCAGGACAGTATGGGCACCCCCCGCCAAAAGACTCGTTGTCGCTTGAAATAAATCATCCCCCAAACGTTTTGTTACTGGAACAAGGCTGTTTGAGGCTGCAGAAGTAAAGCCGGGAAGAAGAAGTGCCTGCACCCGTTTCCCGGGCAATGAAACCCATTGACCGAATGTAACTCGATTATTTCTCTGCCAGTCAACCACCATGGGGGAGAGATTTATCTGAGTCTTCTGAGGAAGTTCATCAAAAACCAAAAACAGATCAAGCAAGCCAGACTCCATGAGCAGATTGTTCTCCATCAAATTTCCAATACGAACAGGCCTGCGCAATGAAGCTTTCAGGCGTTCACCGAGGCTCTCCTGTGACTCCCTCACATCTGCTTTATGCATGCGACCGAGGTGAAGTCCAACCAAATCGTAACCACCAAATTTGCCTGCTTCTTCAACCGCCAAACTCCGCGTTGGACAATAACAAATCTGACACGTATCCCGTAGAATAATGTCCTGAATGCCTTCTTTTGCTTGGTGTGTACCAATGGGAAGAATCTCAAATGGCAAATACCACAGTGCACCGTCCGGGATGATAATTAATTGTTTGACTGCCTCATCTGCTAGGTTGATACGTGCATTCTTGAAGAGAAGGTCTTTGATCCTTCTCGCAATCACCATCCAATCATTTTTGACAAGGCGTTCTGTCGGCACATTCACAGTTGTATTGAACAACCCAAATGATTGAAGAAGACTTCTGATTTCATTTGTAATCAATTCCGGTTGCTGTATATCCCATGCAGCCTTTCCATTGCATGATTCGAGAACACCTGTGAGCCCAGTTGTCGTCCAATGGAAAGAAAGAAGCACCTCACCCTCAGCAAGTCGGGAACGGATTTGCTCTGGATTAAACAATGGTGGAAATAAAAAGCTTGTTGGCTCACGACCTGCAGCGAGTTGCACAATGCTTTGCTTCTGTCTTAATGC
>CAXFJI010000169.1:0-6220 GCA_964003275.1 uncultured Planctomycetaceae bacterium | reverse complement strand
TTCTCATAGCGTCTTCATTCAACATGCTGTTTGAGAGCGTGGGTTGTTTTTCGACTCAGGCGACTCGACAGTCCTGCCAACTCAAAGGTCAAGTAAATGAATTTTTATTTGAGGTGTGCTGTTGAAGCGAGCGATTATGGTTCGTTGATGGTGGGCCGGTTGGCACTCGTGCCTAGATTGTTTCCGATAAAGGACCATGTATCACGGCCCCAGGTGTCTTCGGTAAGGCAGGCGGGGTTGTGCAGCATCTTTCGAGTGGGATCCTTCTTACTGAGGCAGTGAGACCCTTCTTGGTAGTACTCGATGTCTTTTGGTAACTGCTCGTATTGATAATGGATATTCAATGCATCCAGCGATGCACGAAAGCCTTTGGTGTTCAGAGCTCCCTGAACGATACGAAGATTGAGTGGCTGCTTCTGTAACGCATCCTTTTTTTCTACATACTGTGGCACATAGTTTCTGGCGCTGGGATCATCTACGCTTGTGCCTCCCCCAGCATCGAGAGCGACAACGATGGAAAACAGTTCCGAATATTTTGCGCCCCAGTACAACGCTCCTGCGGCGCCCATGGAGAATCCCATCACGGTCCGGTGTTGTCTGTCTTTCGAGAGGGCATATGTGCTTTCCAGAAAGGGAAGCAGTTCCTTGAGGACATTCGTTTCCGGCATCTTGTCCTTGGCGCCATCTCTCCACACGGTCCCCCCGAATTTTTCGGGAAAGACGATGATGCAGTCGCCAATCACACCAGAACGTCTGGCCTCTTCATAACTTCGAAGCACTTCGGCTGAAGCATTACCACCACCTGCACCGTGAAGAAAAAAGATGATGGGATACGGCCCCCTTTGTCTCCTATAGGAAGGCGGTATGTAGAGCGTGTACGTAATGTCATCGTTCGTTTGAGGCCCTACAAAGGTCAGATTCTTCTGGTACTGACCTTCATGCGATGATGCTGGTGGTTCAGCGTTTCCGGCCAAACAGACGAAGAAACCCAAGAGTAGCCCTGGGAAAAAGAAATGATGTTTCGTCACAGATGATTGGTTGTTCATTTTTTCCTCGGTCGAAGCATTTTTTCGTGGTATAGGGATAGTTGCTGTTGTACAGCATTTTGCTGCAGAGTTGGGGCACGGAAGTCGGCGCTCTCACCACCAGCCACGATAAGAAGCCAACGTTCTGAAGGAATCCGACAGACGCTGCATTCGCTCTCAAGGTTCGAGATACTATTCACCGTGGATCGTATGGACAAGTTTTTCGGTTTGAGCAGTAATCGCTTTTTTGTCTACAACGGTTCCTCGGCAGACAATCGACACACTCGTCGGTTGACTTGATTCAGCAATATTCACATGGAACTTGTTCATCACATCCGATTGCATGCGATGGTTTGCCAGACGAAAGCGAAGTGTTCCTTCGTCTGTTTCGACAAGAAGATGACAACCCTGATCCGTCACCTGGTTACGATCATCATCGTAGGTAAAGCCGTACGCTCCGTGTAAGGCGGGATAAATATAGCTGGCGAGCTCGTTTCGTGGGTCGTAATAGCCGACCAGCGTTGTTACGGGGATGCCAAAGTCTTTCGGCTTACGTTGGACTCGCCGCTCCACAGGCCCTGCTTTCCAGCGCTTCCCATCCGATTGGAAGCTTCCTTTGAAACCACGAGACATTTTTATTGGCTTACCGTTAATTGAGAGGAAGCTGTCATACGTGGCATTTTGGTGGATGGTTATTGCGTGCCCTTTCCTTACAGATGAAGCAGGTGGCAACTGAACGCCTTTTTTCCACTTTCCGTCCTGCATGGATACCGTCACAAGATCGTATTTATTCAACAGCGAGCCCAGCGTTTCAGGACTCAGATCATCAACTGAAGCGTCGATCGTTTCGGTAAGATCAATCGTGTGGCTAAACGGTTCCATCGTGCGGGTATCAGGGTTCCATTTTCGAAAGCCCGTGGGTGAGTCCGCGTCGAAGACTGCCTTGCTTTCAAAGAAGTTTTGGATTAGCGACGCTGAGTAAGGCGTGTACAGGGTAAAACGATTAAAGTCTGAGAGAGGCGCGCCACCTGCCATTGCATCGAGTCCAAATGAACGGCCATGAAATGGACGCTGGCACTGTTCTCGCAGACACGTGTCTTTGTTACTTCGGTTGGGAGAGAAGTTGGGAAGAAAGAAGTTCTTGTCAGCATCCCAGCCCCACGTTGAGTTGATCTGATCAGCGGAGCGATGCACGGAACCGAGAAACCCTCCCTCGTAGTGCCCCAGTCCATAATTGTGTCCAACTTCATGGCTAAATTCGTTCCCCAACGTGTTATCGAGCGTCACAATGCCAGCTCCCCCTGATCCACCATGGGTCACAAGACCATTGGAATATCTGCCAGAACTGTTGTGCGCTGTAAGCTGCGCGACGAGAAAGGGATGACCACCTTCTCCTGCACCGGCGGTGCTGTGGACGCCATAGTTTGCATTGTCGATACCGTGGGAAATCAGTTCCTTGCCGATGTGTTGACGCATCGTTCCCTTATGCCATCCACCAGCACCCGGATCTTTTTCAATGAGTAATGTGCCCGTAGGTAGCATTACCTGACGGAGAAATAATGGAGCATACTGACTCACGATCATGCGACTTGTCGGGACCGTTTGGAAATACTCCCGATGCGCGGTCGGATCGTTCGCGAACTTGAAGCGATCACGCGGTGGAACGAGCATTCCCAGATCAATGGTATGTACGATGAGTTCACTTGGCGCTCCGATCTTGAGATCTTCCAACTGCCCGCGGACCTCACCCTGCCGGAACCAAAGACGTACACCAGGAACAATCCAGTCAGCCGGCAACACGCCACTCCATGTCGCTGTTGCATATGTGAGGTGTTGATTCTCAAGTTCACTTTCCAGAATCCATTGGTCGTGGGCAGCCTTGAACTGCAAGGTCTGGGAACGAACAAGAGCGACCGTCCGGCCACTGTAATGAATGGTTGATGCGTAGCCGGCATTCGAGTGAACGCGGATCATCTTCCCGTTGAGATCTTTATTCTGTGGCAAGTAAATGTCACGGACCCAACGGCCATCCGCAGTCTCAATGTTGACTACTGCGTTGTTTTGTAGCTGCTGAAATAAAAAGGTTGTATCAGGCTTACTCACCCTCTGAAGATGATCATTATTGCTGACAGTGAATGCCGAGCCCAGTGGTGGTTGGAAATCAATCGGTTCGTCTGGCAACCCGTTGAGAGTGTAGGCAGGCTTCGGCAGTTTATCAGGAGGATTGAGGTCAAGGACGCCGAGTCTGTCCCCGTCCTTGTTGATTGCAGCAAGTTGCATGGGTGTGACGTCGTCAGCATTGAGTGGTCGCACCAACACCAAACACTTGCGATGACCAATCAGATGTGGCTGTGTGTCCTCTTCAGAAACGCGTGCGGGGATGATCTGGCTTTGAGCGAACAAGACCTGTGCGGCCAGCGAGCCTTTGAGGTCATTTGTGGGCGGGTTGGTGTTGAAGATGAGTGGCTTGTCTGCAGCCACAGGATTCAAGAACGGAATCCATAGAACACACGTCAACACGATAAGGAAAAAATGGTTGTACACGGTATTCAGCAAACCTTTCACGAGGAGATGTGTAGTCTAGCCGCTTGGTCAGAGGAGGTGAAATGCGTGGACACGAACAGTATGCGAGAGTGTCGTGCTCGGCATGGCATCAGTGTCACACCCTAGCATCAAGGCCGTTCTCAATGGTGGCTCATATCACGCTGTAGTCGCTTTCATTGGTCAGTCAACGCTGCCCAGGCCCATGTGTAGTGAGCATCTGGGATTTCGTGTTGTGTCTGGCTGGGCAATCGAACCTCCAATGCACAGTCCACGAAAAGAATTTCAGAATAGATCAACACAGGCGGACACCAGTGGAAGAAGGTTCTCGGAGTGTGCACTGGCGGCTTGTTTCTCTGTTCGGTAGGCTGCCAATTAGGTGAAGGGGTGGACAAAGATCGATTGTGCGTCCGCTGTCACCCAGATCGAAGTGCCATGTGACGAAATTGAGGAAACGACGTCCCTCACTGAATCACGAGATCAAACCAGGAGAATCCGATGAAGTGGTCTATCGCTTTTCTTATAGCCGCACTGTTGCAGGTCACACCGTTATGGGCTGGCACGCTTGATCCGAGCCAGGCCGATTGGCACACACGTTACGCGAAACAGAAGAACGCACCCGATCCAGCGAAGATGCTCCTCAACACAGATTCGGAGCCGGACCTTCAGGCAGGTTTTGTGGATCTCTTCAACGGAAAGGATCTGACTGGCTGGTCGCCAAAAGGTGGCACGTGCACGTTTGAGGTTGTGGACGGGATGATCGTAGGGACCTGCGTGCAGGGGTCACCAAGCACCTATCTATCCACAGACCGCGAGTTTCGTGATTTTATATTCACGTGTGATATGAAGTGGGAAGTTGACGGCAACTCCGGCATCATGTTTCGGGCCAAGTCCAAGGGGAAGGATCGAGAGACCGTGTACGGCCCGCAGGTCGAAATGGAGGAGGAAGACAAGGGCCGTGGCTGGTCTGGTGGCATCTATGGTCAGAGCTGCGGGGGCTACTGGTATCCGTTGTGGCTGAAAGAACACAAGGAGATTCGTGCTGCCCGCAAGAACGGTGAGTGGAATCGCATTACGATTCACGCCAGTGGGAATGTGGTAAAGACCTGGGTGAATGGTGTGCCGGCTGCACACTGGGAAAATGATGAATATCTGAAGGGCTTTTTTGCCTTACAGATCCACGCTGGCAAGCAAGGCAAGGTGTTATTCAAGAACATTCGGATCAAAGAACTCAACGACTAACCAAAGAGTCATTGTTCAATAATTGAGCGGTGGCGAATCGTGGTGAGGCCGAAAGAAAGCCAAATGAAAGTGAGTGCGTATCAAGCGGGCGTACCACCTGATTGATTATTTCCGTTTTTGTTTCGCTGGCGTGTTGCGCTTCCGTGCTTTGAACCTGCCGTAAAGAATGGCATCCACTGGGACATGGAGACCAAAAGAGTCCGGCCATGTTTTGATCAGATCCATGGGAGCAGATAACACACCGTCTGGTGATTCGGCTTGTCGACGTACACTCTTTCGGATCTGTCTGCCGTCCTTGTGCCCGATCACTTCTTTTCCAACCTGAACACGTGAGGCCCATAGAGCTTCACCCCAGATCAGTGCAGTAATCCTCATGATCTCACCACACCAATCATCGCTATTGTGACTAATGTTTCGGTTCTGTTGGCTCAGACTCTGGTGTAGCATTTCATGGAGAAGAATGTCTGCTTTGCCTTGGAAGCTTTTACCGTTTTGGATTTCTATCTGTTCTTCCCCTTTGCCACCCTCACAGATAGTCTGTCCAATGCAATGCCCATATGGCAATGACTGAGGAAACGATATGGGAGCAGGGCGCAATGCACCAAAGAAAACAATGTCATTGAGGGCCGACCACAGGTCCGCTATTTGTTCTCCTTCTTCACCGAGTATCCATCCACATGCTTTCCGGACTTCTTTGATTGTCATTCTCTGCCGCATTGGATCCCCCGGAAAGTCTACGCGTAGTTAGGTGTAGACAATTCTATGCCACATGCGATGCGTGAGGCAAGTATGTTTTACGCACCACTTCCCACTCGTTGTTCGGATTGCCTCAGCGGTCCCGTTGGCATTGGTTTTCATTGTGTGTCGCTTCCTGCTCTATCACGCTGGAACGCTGCAGGCTTGCTGGCGTGATGCAGTTCCCATCGGTTCCCTTTTTTGAAGAGGAACCATTTTCTGGAAATTCCCCAAAAACGGTGGTATTTTTGCATGACATTTGACTGTATTCAATCAGGGGCAAACTGATGCACTTTCTCACCCATCTGCAGAACCGTTCTATCCATGCCGTAAGTCGACGTGGGAACAAGCGTTCAAAGACACTCTCACTTGAGTCCTTGGAACAACGTATCGCTCTTGATGCATCGACCTTCACCAGATCGCCCCTTGAACCAACTCGTACGGTTTACATGGATAAATCAGTGTTCGGTCCAACTCCAGTTGTGTTCGAAAAATCAGAACTGGTGGGGCAAGACACTAAAAGTTTTATCGTCAAGAGTGTTGCCCCAGGCTCTCTGGTTGAGAAGTGGGACGCATCAGCCAATCAATGGCAGAATATCTCATCCGTGCCACAAACCAGTAGTCCACGAGCCCTTCTTCAATTTTTTAACAATCGTCTCATCCAGGCGAATGACAAA
>CAXFJI010000168.1:0-6243 GCA_964003275.1 uncultured Planctomycetaceae bacterium | reverse complement strand
GTCGATCGTTGCCTTGAGAAGGCAAATGCTGAAACAGCATCGGCGATAAAGTTTTCACGATCGGGATCTCTTCCGAATGCAATTTCATGGGTTACTGTTCCATGGCAAGCCCTTACACAAGAGTTATCATCATGAATGTGAGCCTAAGGTTTTTGTGATGAAAAGAAGTATGCATCCGAATGAGCGTCCTGCTGATACACTACCTCCATGCATGAGATAAAAACGCCTCCTCATTCACGTTCCTTATCGGTTTGGCTCGCAGGTCAGATTCATTATGATTCATATGCATTGATGGCTGAAAAACTAGCTTGGGAGATATCGGAATCTGGTAGTCGACTCCCTACCCTGATACTCTACGAACTGAAGCCAATTATCACAGTAGGCCGATCAGGTTCACGTGTAGATATTAATTTGACCGATGAGGAACTTTGCTCCCACCGTTTAGATATTCGGTATGTTGGGCGAGGTGGTGGAGCAGTGCTTCATGGGCCTGGGCAGATAGGTGTTTCGCTATTTGTAACAATGCAGGATCTTGGATTTGATGAATATGATGTTGGTGGTTTTATAGATTGTTTTGAGCTGTCTCTGGAAAGTGCTGTAAGGCAGGTGCGTTGTGCGGCAGCTCGTGACTCAAAGCATGCAGGAATCTTCGGGCGCACGGGTTTATTGGCTTCGGTCGGTGTTGCAATTCGACGAGGAGTGATCTGGCACGGAGGTTTTCTCAATGTTGAGAAAAACACGCTCCCTGTACATCGTGTTCAAACATCGCCCTTCGCATCAAGTCGTACTCTGCGTACGATGTCATGCATGGAAGTAGATGTTCAGCGTCGCATTCGGCTGCAGGATGTTCGTTCTGCTCTCGTTCACTCAATTGTAGATTCTTTTCGGTTCCCACAGCCACAAATTCATTCAGGATTTCCATTGCCGCTTTAGTTATCCATTCAGAAAAAGTAAACTGTATGTTATGGTACAAGAATTGAAATGAATGACCTTCTTCCGATTATTGATGGTGCATCTGCTGCTACTGCGGCATCTGCCGTTCGACGATTACCCCCATGGCTTCGACGAAATCTCCAGCCAGGTGGTGGTCATGGGGAAACAGCAGATCTTATTGCAGAACTCAATCTTGAGACTGTCTGTTCGTCTGCAAAATGCCCTAACCGACTTGAGTGTTGGTCTCAACGGACAGCCACCTTTATGATTCTCGGTAATGTTTGCACGCGTCCATGTGGTTTTTGTTCCGTTCCAAAAGGAAAGACGGAACAGCTTGAAGAGGATGAGCCTGATCGCGTGGCTGAGGCTGCACGCCGACTCGGTTTAGAGCATGTTGTCATAACAAGTGTCACCCGAGATGATCTTCCAGATGGTGGTGCAGATCACTTCTGTAAAACGGTTGAAGCTGTGCGAGCGGTGACAGGTGCTACAGTTGAAGTTTTGGTGCCAGACTTTATCGGAAAAGAGAAAGCTCTGGAAACGTTGATGACTTCAAAACCGGATGTGTTCAATCACAATACCGAAACCGTTCCAAGGCTTTATCGGGAGGTGCGAGGACGAAAAAGCAAGTACTCGTGGACACTTCAATTACTCACGGATGCAAAGAGACTATGTCCTTCTGTAAAGACAAAAAGTGGCCTTATGCTTGGCTTGGGTGAAACGCGAGATGAACTCATTGCCGTATTTTCAGATCTTATTGATCATGACGTAGACTTCCTTACGCTTGGGCAATATCTGCAACCTAGTCCGGACTCACTGCCAGTGAAACGATATGTGCCTCCGCAAGAGTTTGATGACATCGGAGAAATTGCTCGCGGTATGGGATTTCACAGTGTTGCTTCCGGCCCTTTTGTACGATCAAGCTATCATGCTCGTGAAATGGCAGAACAAGCAATCGATCATTAGTGGTGTCTCATTGGTTGAGTGAGAAAGACTACCTAATGTACTCGATGAACGGCAGTTCCAATCAATGCTACGTCGGTTCAGACTCTTCAAGCCCATGGTCTAGTAATTTCTTCCGAAGAGTATTTCGATTAATGCCTAATCGTGCAGCGGCCTTGAGCTGTACTCCATTGCATGCGGCTAACATTTGAGCAATCAATTCACGTTCAACACGATTCACCACGCGATCATAAAGGTTGTCGTCATCCGGAGTTGTTGTTGCCATGCCTTGCTCCACAAGATCTCGAGCCAAACTATCTAAGTCTCCTCCTCTACCTGGTAGAGACATGGATGGTCGGTCACCTCGAATGGCTGGAGGAAGCATGTCAAGTGTTATCTCATCGCCATCAGCCAAGATGACACCTCGTTCAATGACATTCTGTAATTCTCGAACGTTGCCTGGCCAATGGTAAGTGGACAGTACGTCCATGGCATCTTTGCTCAGATGTGAAACAAAGCGATTGGAGTGCTTGTTGTAGTGCTCAAGAAAATACGTAATAAGAAGAGGTAAATCGTCTCGGCGAGAGCGGAGTGGAGGGAGATATATCGGAACAACATTGAGTCGATAGTAGAGATCTTCACGAAAAGTGTCTTTGGCTACTTCGTCAAGAAGTTCACAATTACTGGCGGCGATAACACGGGTATCAACGCTGATAGTTTCTGTATCGCCAACACGTTCAAACTCACGCTCTTGTAGGACCCTGAGGAGTTTGACTTGAAGCTTCGATGTTGTGGAATTTATCTCATCGAGAAAAATGGTTCCTGTGTGCGCAGCTTCAAAGCGACCTGCACGATTTGTAACTGCTCCAGTAAACGATCCTCTGACATGTCCAAAGAGTTCACTTTCTAAGAGGCTTTCAGAAAGAGCACCACAATTGACACGAACAAAAGGTCCAGTGCTTCTTGGTGAAAGAGTATGAATTGCCTTAGCAATGAGCTCTTTACCGGTACCAGTCTCACCCACTAATAGCACTGATGCATTGGAGCACGCCACACGACGTGTCAGCGCGTAGACTTCCTGCATGGCAATGCTTGTGCCAATCAAGCCTGTGATTGGTGGGTGATTCGATGTTTCTTCAGTTTGGGAGGTCTTTCTGAGCATCACTTGGAATATTCTTGAATCGTATTTCGTGTGATTCAAGTATTTTGATTAGTTCTTGAGCCACCTGTTTGTTTCGAGGATCCGAGGTTTTATTGTACAGTGTGCTGAGATCCAGAAGATGGCGACTTTCCAGAAGAATTCCATTTCTGCGAACACTGGTCGCAAATCCATCGCGAGCCTGAGACCGCTGAGTTGCTGGAAGATCGAGTTCACGGGCTTCATAATAAAGAGTTTGTTGAGCGACAGGCGTCCCTAAAACCGACAAAAATGACACTGCTGCGAGATGTGTGTCGTCATCAAGAAGGGCTTCCTGTGCGATGGATGCAGCCTTTGAAACGTCCCACCCTGCTTGGCCGAGGAGTGTGAGTTGCTCTAAGGCTATGATTGCACGGGATCGTCGTGATAAAGCCTGTACACGTCGCCATTGACGGTCAGCGGTGGATGTATGTCCAGAAGCCTCTGACAGTGCGGTCAAGAACCTTGCGGGCCTGACTGTTGTACCAGTTGAAGTATTGGTTACTGGCTGAAAAAAACTTTCCATTCGGTCAACGATTGCCACTCCCTCAAGGTCCCTGAGTGAAGTAGTCAGATGTGTCATGAAGGTGCTCAGAGGTTGGTCATCAAGTGGATCAACGATAACAAGGACCGGTACAGATGCTGTGGTGCTGCTAGACCGAAGAATTTGAATTGTTTCCGCTGTTGATAGACCATCAAGTTTTGCAGCAAGGAGTATCACAGCGGTGTCAATAGAATGACGGGCTGCAAGAATAGCATCTCGACTGGAGCGAACACGAATTGGCTGATATCCGAAACGTGACACACTTGTTGACATCGCTTCAAGAATATCGCGGTTTGGGTGAGCGACGATTGCCCGATCAACACCAGTGGATGTTGCTGCATGAATAAGTGTTTCGAGTACTTTGGTTGATTGATGGTACGGTGGTTGACCTCCGCATATGGCGAGCGTCCATGCCGCCTCAAATTTGAGCTCAAAACAAGGCAGACGCATAGCAGATAAAAGAGCATCGCGTGTATCTTGCGATTGAGTGTTTTGCCGTGGCGTTGAAAACTTCTCGTTCGTTACTCCGATTCGAATAGCTTTTATAGTAGCGGTTGCCGCATCAATGAGTTTTCGAGCACTTGCTTCTCGGAGAACTGCAGTAGCCAGAACTGGATCATACCCTTGGGGTCCAGCAATGCGTGCCATGAGTTCATCTTCAGGAATATCTGTAAGTTTATCAGGATTATCGCTATACGCAGATGCAAGAAATGCGATTCTTGCCAAAATGACAAGTTCAATATGCTTTGGATCTGTCGGAGATAGGGCTGCAAGGTCCCGAGCCAGATGATTTGCTCGTCTTGCTTGTGCATTTTGCATCGTGACTTTAGTCAATTCTGGAATGCCTTGTGTTGGATTCCAAAGAAAGATTTCTACAGTGTTTCTCAAGCCAGTGCCGCCTGCTGGCAAAGGTACAGGTGAAAGAGCATGGTTAAGTTCCAATGCTAGTATTTCTCTCGCCTCACGTAGCGTTGGAGAAAAACCAAGGGCTGCGAGTGATGTGTTTGCAGCGGCTGTTACAGATGGAGGTGAGTCAGCAGCCAAAGCTGGTGCAAGTAAGAAAACAGCATCTTCATCGCTGACAGCTGAAAGAGCTTTAATGATTCCTGGCCAATGCGCTCTATCATCAGAACCAAGCCATGACAAAAGTATGTCGTGGCCATCTGAACCGAGATTATGAATAAGCCCTAATGCGAGGCTACGAGCACGTGAATGCTCATCATCGGTCGTTTGAAGTAGTTTTATGAGTTGTGGTAAGGCATCTATGCCAGTACTCGATAGTTGATCGAGTGCACGAAGTCGTTCAGTTTGATTATCACTTCGAAGATTGTTGATAGCCTCTTCAATTCGCTTAGGTTCTCTTTTTCTTTGGCTGGCTAAGAACAGTATTGATTGTATGAGTTTCGGTGCATCCGGTTCATACGGCGCGATGGTACGATAAAGGCGATGCAAATGCGCATCATCGATCGAATCACCAATATCTGCGAGCAAGGAGTTGCGATCACCATCTTCATCTGCAATAGCATCAAGAAAACGACGATAGAAATGAACAGCATCAGCAAGTGCATCCACATCAATCGCTTTGATTGCTGCCTCTAGCCACCCACGAGGGGTCGTTGGCTCTGGATAACGGATTGACTGAATGACTGCTTCAGCTAGTGGGTCGAGTGCTGTACGAGGAGGGTCGATAGGCTGAGGTGGTTCTTGAGCAGAACCTTCCTCTGCAGCGAGAATAACGTGCTGGTGGCAAAATAGGGAAAGTATGACTAGACAGGAGATACCGAGTCTCTGATAAAACAAAAATGATTTCATGTAAATTGGATTCGGCAGCCCCTCTGTTCAGGGTCTATTGGAAACTGTGACTTCGTACAATTATCCCCGGATTCCCATTTTCGGATCAAAAACGGTATATGGGTGCTCCGAAAAAAACGTTTTTTCGGTAAGGTCATCAATAAATTCACTAAATTTTCAGACTCTCTGTTCTCATGACCTGATTACGTGAGTCCTTGCATCAAATTGAAGAAGTAAGTTATCAGGCGGCGTCCGGTGCTGAAGAAGGTTCGGCGATTGCAAAAGAGTTGAATGCTCAGGCGAACTCACTGGTAGATGTCGTGAGCGCCTTAGGAAAAATGGTTGGAAAAAGATAATGATTATTTTTTGTCATTGATATAGGGCATAAATTAAAAACTGTTTTTTTCAGATTACAAATGTAACTGCGGCACCACTACCGATCATTGCAGCTCTCACCCAGTTGAGCATTCCAGTTCTTGAGTTGCGTTTTCACTTCAGAAGGAGCAGTTGAGCCATAACTTTGCATGCGCTCCACTGCCCGAGACGCACTGAGTGATTCCCTGAAGACAGGTTGCCAGAGTGCACACTCTTTTTGACAATCTTCATCAGTTAAGTCTGCAAGTCGTATATTTTTTCCCATAGCGAGGCGAACAAGCCGGCCGACTATTTCGTGGGCTGTTCGTTGAGGTATTCCAGCATGTATTAGTGATTCCATCAGGCTTGTGGCATCAAGATATCCGGAGTCAATTGAGGAGTTAATCTGATTTCGATCAAACGATGTACCTGCAACAAGTGGAGCGGATACGCTGAGCATGGCCTCAAGCGTGTCAATTGAATCAAAAATACGCTCCTTATA
>CAXFJI010000167.1:0-6269 GCA_964003275.1 uncultured Planctomycetaceae bacterium | reverse complement strand
GTGAAACTCGCGGTGTGTCGATGCAGGCGCTCGCCGATGAAATGACCACAGACTATCTGGAGAATCTTGCAGCCCTTAGTGTTGAGAGCATTGATGAAATGCCAAAAGCGACAGAGCACATTGGCACCATTATTTCATTCATTGAAGACCTTATTGAAAAAGACTGCGCATATGCAAGTGATGGTGATGTCTATTTCGAAGTAGCTAAAGACACTGATTATGGAAAACTCACAAACCGATCAATAGAACAAACGCAAGGCGAAGGAGGCTCTACTGCGGACAGAAAACGATCGGCTGCTGACTTCGCACTCTGGAAAAAGGCAAAGTCAGGAGAGCCAGCATGGGAAAGCCCATGGGGGCACGGTCGACCAGGCTGGCATATTGAGTGCTCCGCGATGTGCAAAGCCATCCTAGGACCACATTTTGATATTCATGGCGGTGGACTCGATCTTGTCTTTCCTCATCATGAAAATGAAATCGCTCAGAGCGAGTCCCTTCACGATTGTCCAATGGCAACATTCTGGATGCATAATGGCCTGATGCAGTCAGCTGGGGCTCATGGCAAGGTTGGTGGACGTCCCCGCGGCAGTGATGCTCAGGCGGTCGATGTCGCTACCCAAACAGCAACAAAAATTAGTAAATCAACGGGTGCAGAGCCCTTCAAAGATCTTTTATCACGACATGACCCCCAGGTTATTCGACTTCTCCTGTTATCAACTCATTACAGAAGTCCAATTCACTTTGGAGAAGATCCTCTTGCGGAAAGCGCGAGAGCCATGGAGGCATTTGACCGACTTTTTACCCGTTATGAACGAATCAGTGGTCAAGCATTCCACAGCCTCGCTTGTCTCAACCGTGACGATGGCGACTCAAACGTTGCATTAACCGGGAATGATATTAAAGATGCTCGCAAAAAGTTTCTTGCTGCAATGGATGATGATTTCAATTCGGCCATTGCTATTGCAACCTTATATGATTTCGTTCGCGTAGTGAATAAATTTATCGACCAACACTCTCTGGAAACAGCCAAATCCAAAGAACTGTGTCGTGAGCTTGATGCAATGATGCTTACCCTTCGCGAATTAACTGGAGTTCTTGGTCTATTTTTGAAGCCATCCGAGCAACACGGGAGCGAGAGCGGTGGAGAAACGATCAATCAGCTTATGGCTCTTATCATCGAAATCCGAGCAAATGCCCGACAAGCGAAAGACTTCGCTACGGCGGACCTTGTGCGAGATAAGCTTGCCGAAGCTGGTATCGTTTTAGAAGACCGTGCCGACGGAACGGGATGGACTCAGAAATAAATCAGGATGATGTCGTTGGAAGCTCGATAAGTTTCTGCTGTGAGTCACTCGCTGCCATCTCACGAATTTCCTGAGATATCTTCATGGAGCAATACTTTGGACCACACATGCTACAAAACTCTGCACTCTTGAAGGTTTCTTGAGGAAGTGTTTCGTCGTGGTACTTTTGGGCTGTTTCTGGGTCGAGCGCAAGACGGAATTGTTCATTCCAGTCAAAGTTGAAACGCGCTCGAGATAAAGCATCATCTCTGTGCCTCGAATTTTTTCGATGGCGGGCGAGATCTGCAGCATGAGCTGCTATCTTATAGGCTATCACGCCTTGCTTTACATCTTCTGCATCTGGAAGTCCAAGATGCTCTTTGGGAGTAACGTAACAGAGCATTGCCGCTCCACTCCATCCAGCTAGAGCAGCTCCGATCGCACTTGTGATATGGTCATACCCAGGGGCAATGTCTGTCACGAGAGGACCAAGCACATAAAAAGGTGCCTCATCACACTCTTCCATTTGTCTCTTTACATTCATGTCAATTTGATCCATAGGCACGTGACCAGGGCCTTCGACCATCACTTGGCAACCCTTTGCCCAGGCGCGTCGAGTCAGTTCCCCTAAGATATGAAGTTCTGCAAATTGTGCTTCGTCACTGGCATCGGCAATACTTCCCGGCCTGAGTCCATCACCAAGACTCCACGTGACATCGTACTCTCTGAAGATGTCACAGAGGTCCTCAAAATGTGTATAGAGAGGATTCTGTTGACGATGCGTCATCATCCAACGTGCAATTAACGAACCTCCTCGACTTACGATTCCAGTGATACGCTGCATCGTCAAGTGAAGATGCTCCTGAAGCAAGCCAGCGTGCACTGTCATATAGTCAACGCCTTGCTTTGCCTGTTTTTCGCACATATCCAGAAAATGTTGTGGCTTCATGTCATCAATATCACCACCAAGTTCTTCAAGCATTTGATAAATCGGAACAGTACCGATTGGCACTGGCGAGGCATCAATAATTGCTCGGCGAATTTCATCAATGTTTTTTCCTGTTGAAAGATCCATGACGGTATCAGCACCGTAATGAACAGCCATGTGAAGCTTTTCCAATTCAGTCTGCAGATCACTCGTTACAGCTGAGTTGCCAATATTGGCATTAATCTTCGTCAGTGCAGCCACGCCGATACCCATAGGCTCAAGCTGTTTTGTCAGGTGCTCTTTATTCGCAGGAATGACCATTCGCCCCCGGGCCACTTCCGCACACACCAATTCTTCAGCAAGATCCTCTCGCTGAGCAACAAACTTCATTTCTGAGGTCAACTCACCGGCACGGGCAGCTTCAATCTGCGTCATAAATCATCTCCTCCTTAGAAGTACGCAGTGTAACACGTCATTAGAGTTGTTTGAGATATTCGAGGACAGCCTCTTTTTCGTGTTCAGACAAAACACTCGGAAAGTCATGGCCAACCGCGGACTTCCCGAATTTTTGAGTGTCAAACCAGGCTCGTCGCTCGGCAGGCGAGAGATCCCCTGAGGGCATAAATTGCGACTCCTCAATCTCTAAACCAACGTGCTCTTTGTCATAACCTGTAGGGGTCCTGCGCCACACGGAGGGGCGATTGGACGGGTGGAGAACGTGCCACAAAGTTGGTACAGAGCCATTGTGAAAATACGGTGCCGTGGCCCACACACCATCGAGCGGAGGTGCCACATATCCTTTTGGAAACTCTCGCTTCCCTAATGATCGTGATGTCTGGCCATACTCACCAAACCAACTAGCGTTCAGGTTCGACCGTTCTTTTTGAGTAAGGGAATCAAATCGAACTCGATCAGTCGCAATATCATCAATGGGAATAATTTTCTCGGGATACTTATGATTTTTTCCATACGTACCATGGCAGCCTGCACAATGGTCTAAAAACACCTCCTCACCTTCCCGAGCCAGTGAACCATCAACCGGATATGGCCATTGTGGAGGTTTTAATTGTTTGATCCACGCTTCGATATCACGAAAGTCATTTTCCCATTCTCTAAATTGTGTGGGACCGTTTTCCTTCACCAATAGAAATTGCATGAGCATCCTGTGTCCCTGAGGCGCAAAACCATCTGCGTACAACGTTTTTTTCTTCGCATAATGCCACCATGGAGGGGCATCCATATCATGATGAGACAGATCGAATCGAGGAGTACGCGTCACGAGATTTAAGTCTGCATCGCGATACCGCATGAGGGCGACACCAAATATTACCGCATTGGTTGTGCCATTTGTCGTCCCCAGTGGGAGAAACATTGAACCTATATCCATATGACCAAGAGGTTTTTTTTGGCGTATTTTTACAAGGCGCACATCCTCCGTAAGGGTTTCCAGAGCATAATTAGTGTTGGGTAAACCCGGAATCATCTCTCCATGCACCTGCCCTTGATGGCATGCAAGGCAGTTCATTGACCAACTGCCGTCATCTCCTACGACATACTGCATTGGGAGGGAGGAATTGTCAGGCCGTGGCAAGAGCCCGTAACGCTTCATTGTCATCCTTCGACGTTCCTCGACTGTTGCTTTTGAGGCCTTTTTCTTCAGTGGTTTCTCCCATGTGGTCCACAACTCGTCAAAAACTTCTTGGTCGAAATCGGGGGGGAGGTAGGAACGGGAAAGCAGATTCTCGAGACCGGCACTCGGATCACCGTTCACCGCAAATGCCGTCGGAGAAACCACTCCGAACACCAAAATCAATGCCAGACCAAGCCAAGGGGCTCGGAGAATATCGCAGACAGGATGCTCGCCAGGAAATTGTTTCATGTCATATGTTTGAAACGTGTAAAAACTTTCTATTAGTATAGGTCAAACCTCTAACCTGACCGCCCACCATGTCCAACGCAAATCCCATACTCATTCCTGAATTGCGAGCAATGCTCTCCGAAGGAGATGTATCCGGGCTTCGTGAAGTTGCTGAAGAAATCCATCCAGCCACCGTTGCAGAGTTTACAGAGGGTCTCGATAACATCGAAATATGGAAGGTTTTGGATGCCTTGCCAGTGAAATTGCAAGCTGAAATCTTTTCTTACTATACGCTTGCTCGTCAGGTTGAACTTATTGAGACGGCAGAACGTTCCTACATTGGACCACTTCTCGAGGGCATGGCAGCTGATAATCGGGATGACCTTCTTCGTGAACTCGACCCCGACTTTGTGGAGGATATTCTTCCGCTTGTTGCAAAGGCTGAAAGACATGACATCCGAATGTTGCTTTCATGCCCAGAGGATTCAGCTGGGTCACTGATGACTACAGAATATGCATCACTTCCAGCAACCATCACAGCCGGAGAAGCCATCACAAGGCTGCGTTCGCAGGCGCCCGACAGTGAAATCATCTATTACATCTATGTTCTTGATTCTGAACGGACACTTGTTGGCTTCGTATCGCTGCGTGACCTTATCCTCGCCAAGCCCACAGCACTTGTTTCAGAATTAATGCAGCGAGACTTGATTAGCGTACGTGTAGACGATCCAAGTGAATCAGCTGTTGAGAAACTTGCCCGTTTTGATTTTCTTGCAGTACCCGTAGTCGACAACCTGAATCGTCTTGTCGGTATCGTGACGCATGACGACGTCATTGATGTCATTCGTGAAGAAGCAGCGGAAGATGCTCAGATGAGTGGTGCTGTTGCACCACTGAGTGATGGATATTTGGAAACAGCGCTTGTATTGATGACATGGAAACGCGGCGTCTGGCTGACTATTCTTTTTGCTACTGCCGCCATCACTGCAATGGTGCTGGCAACATGGGAGCCGTCCACTCCTCAATTATGGCTTGTCGCGTTCATTCCACTCATCATTGCCAGTGGAGGAAATTCAGGTAATCAATCAGCGGCCCTCGTGATCACAGCCCTGTCTGCAGGTGATTGCAAATTATCAGACTGGAAGCATATTTTTCGGAGAGAAGTTGCAATGGGACTTTTGCTGGGTGCCTTATTGGCAATACCGGGATATCTTCTCGCTTTGATTTATGCCCCTTCTGCGATTGAGGCTCTTGTTATTCCCGTTACGGTGCTTTCGGTTGTTCTCATTGGATCACTTGTTGGCTCACTCTTACCACTCCTGTTTCGATCCATCGGACTTGACCCAGCACTGATGAGTAATCCTTTTGTTTCAGCAATTGTTGATATCGTTGGAGTCCTCGTTTATATGGGACTTACGTTTGTTTTTATACGTTGACCGCCGATGGCTAAAACTGTCGCTAAAGTGACCGCCCAACAGCTGTGGCAATACGCCTGCAAAGATCCATCATTTTGGTAAACATTGGAAAATCAAGCGTCTGACTTCCATCGCTCGCAGCATTTTTCGGATCAGGATGAACTTCAACGATGAGTCCGTCGGCACCAGCCGCTACACTTGCCGCCGCCATGCTCTCAACAAGATTTGCATGACCTGTACCGTGGCTAGGATCAACGATAACTGGAAGATGCGTTCTAGCATGGAGCCATGGAACGGTAGCCAGAGGGAGCGTGAAACGAGTGTGTGACTCAAATGTACGAATACCACGCTCGCATAACATCACATTGCGATTTCCACCAGCCAAAACGTACTCTGCTGCAAGCAGAAACTCTTCGACCGTCGCAGAGGGGCCTCGTTTCAAGAGCACTGGTGTTGTTGTTTTACCAACAGCTTCTAGTAATCGATAATTCTGCATATTGCGGGCTCCGATTTGAAGAACATCAGCGTACCGCTCCACGAGTTGCACATCTTCTGGTGAAACAACTTCCGTCACAATCCCCAGTCCAGTCTGCGCTTTTGCCTCTGCTAAAAACTTAAGGCCCTCTTCTTTGAGGCCCTGAAAGCTGTATGGGCTTGTTCGTGGTTTAAACGCACCTCCGCGAAGAGCAGTTGCTCCAGCGGCCTTCACTGCTTTTGCTGCTTCCACAATTTGCTCAAGGCTTTCCACTGAGCATGGCCCAGCAATGACTCCAAGCTTCGCTCCT
>CAXFJI010000166.1:0-6404 GCA_964003275.1 uncultured Planctomycetaceae bacterium | reverse complement strand
CGAACATCCTCAAAGTTTTTTTGCTCAATAACAATGCGCTCTAATACTCCTGCTGCCTGCGCATTTGCTTTTGCAACAAGTACTGCTTGAGGATCAAGGTCGCTTCCGTAAAAAACATGATCGGGGCATTGAACACGACTTTCCAATGTATCAACAAGTCGATTTGCGAGAACGTGATCAAAATCCTTAAATCGAAAAAAACCATGGCCTTGTTCACGTGCACGCCACAAACCAGGAGCTATTCTCCCGGATATTGAAGCTGCCTCAATCAGAACAGTTCCTGATCCACAAAATGGATCAAGAAGATGTGTGGGCCTGTGACTCAAATCATGTGGTTGCCACCAACCGGCACAAGCAAGAACCCCTGCGGCCAATGGTTCTGACAACGGTGCATCAATACTTTTTACTCTCCAACCTCGTTGATGAAGTGAACGTCCCGCAGCATCACGAAAAACAGTTGCAACATGACCAACTAAATGGATTGAAAGCCGAAGCGTTGCTCCACGAAGCTGGACACTGGGACGCTTTCTAAATCGCTCTCTAAACTGATCTACAATCGCATCCTTTACCACTTGCGCCGCATATAAAGAATGCGTAAGAAATGTATCATGAATTCTGGCATCGACTCGCAGAGAATCTGACGGATCACATTGTTCAGCCCAGTCAATATTCTTGACTGCGTCATAGAGTGCTTCTGGAGAATCCACACGAAAACGACCAAGTGGTTCTAGAATACGAATGGCTGTCCGACTCTCAAGCACAGAACGATAGAGCACTTCTCTTTCATGGCCCCGAGGTGCAGAGAACTCAACCGTTCGTCGGCCAACTCGGAAGTCAACCGCTCCGAGGTTTTCCAATTCCGTTTTTAGGATCCACTCAAGTCCCTCGAGTGTCCGGGCAGTTACTTTTGGGATCTCATGATACCCTGGGGCTGGCAACGGCCGAGGTATGTCAGGAATATCTGGAAAAACCACTATGACTCCTCTCGCCCATCAGCAGTATCGGACAGCATGATGGAATCCTCAACAAAATCTCGAATATCTGCTTTTCGCAAACGCCACCAGTAGGACGAAGCAAAGCCGGGCCATAAAGCTGATAAACGGCCACTTGGATTGCGATACCACGTGTTACATGCCTTGGTGGAAAAGGATTCTTGAGAACTCCAAACTGTTCGCTGAAAACGTTTTTGAATACTTTCATTGAAAGCGCACTGTGATTCTGGCCGAACTTCTATCAGCTTACGTTGCCTTAACTTGAGGATGTCTATGCAGGAGAGGATATATCGAATTTGTGCCTCTATCATGAAAATAAGTGAATTATGACCGAGGCCAGTATTTGGACCCATAAGCATGAAAAAATTTGGATATCCGTGAACAAGGACTCCGTTGAAAGCCGAAGGGCCGGCAGCCCATTCATGAGATAATACGCGACCACCACGACCACGAATGTCGATTTCTTCTACCGGATTGAATGGACGAAAACCGGTAGCCAATACGATTGTGTCCACTGGGTATTGCACCCCATCCTTTGTTAGAATGTTATCTCGTTTGATCTCTGTAATTTGACTCGAAACAACACTCACATTCTTTTGCGTTAGCGCAGGATAGTAGTCATCAGAGAGCAAAACTCTCTTGCATCCCATGGTGTAGTGTGGTGTCAACGTTTCACGCAATACCGGATCGTGGATATGGCGACGCAATAACGACCGTGATTGGCGCTGCCAAGCTCCCAGCAACCATGGCCATACTGTAAATCCAAGAGCAATGGACTCAGATTCAACAAAAAGCATATTACGCCAGAAATGCTGCGCGCCCGGTATACTTTTGAATATCCATTGAGCAAGTTGAGGAACCTCCTTATCGTGTCGAGGAAGCACCCACGGTGGGGTACGTTGAAATACCAATAGACGTGACACTTGAGATGCAATAGCAGGGATAATCTGGATTGCACTCGCTCCCGTGCCCACAACCGCAACTTTTTTCTCTCTCAAGTCAAGGTCTTTTGGCCAACTGGATGAGTGAAAACACATTCCACCAAATTGCTTGATACCGTCAAACTCAGGACGATGCGGGACGTGCAATCCTCCGACAGCACTGATCACTATCTCAGCCGTATACACATCTCCATTTTCTGTTGCGATACGCCATAGTTGATCAGAATCTATCCACCTTAATTGCACAACCTTTGTATTGAACGTTATTCTTTGCTCAAGATCATGTTTTCTTACTAGCTCTTTGAGGTATTGGAGTATTTCGGATTGAGAAGCATATGTTCGTGTCCACGTAGAAGTTTGATCGAATGAAAATGAGTACAGATGAGAAGCAATATCGCATGCACAGCCTGGATATGTATTTTCACGCCACGTACCACCAATACCGTTCGCTTTTTCAAAAATCGTAAAGTCACTCACTCCCCTTTTTTTGAGACAGATTGCCATGCCGATACCGCCAAAACCAGTACCCAAAATGGCAATTCGTGTGTGATGCGTATGAGCAGAAGACAAAGAAGATGTTGCTGTCATGCCCTATAGGCTACCGAGCCATAACCGATTCAGGAAATCGATCCTGAATAGACTGAACAGAAAGAGACTCTTTTTGACGAGCTTCCATCGCTCTCACGCAAGCCTCAACAGCAGGCAAAGTTGTGATGCATGGGACACCATACTGCACACTTGCAGCACGAATACGACCCTCATCAGTACGAGCACCCTTCCCACGGGGAGTATTGAAGATCAATTGAACGTCGCCGTCTATAAGGTAATCCAGCAGATTGGGGTGACCTTCTTGAAGTTTCTTCACAGTTTTGACTGGTACACCCGACTCTGAAAGTGCACGAGCTGTACCTTCAGTTGCAATCAATTCAAAACCAAGATTCACAAGCCTTGGTGCTACTTTTACCATCACCGATTTAGCCTGAAGGCTTGCCACACTCACAAATATCCGACCAGTTTCTGGCAATAGAATTCCAGCGGCTATCTGACTCTTCGCAAATGCAATACTAAAGTGCTCACTGATTCCCATTACTTCACCAGTGCTTCTCATTTCCGGACCCAAGGCAATATCAACCCCTGCAAATTTTACAAAAGGAAAAACACTCTCCTTCACGCTCATATGAGCCGGGACTGGGTCCTCAGTAACACCCTGCTCAGATAGTGTCATGCCAGTCATAACCTTTACGGCAACTTTCGCCGCTGGCAATCCAGTTGCTTTTGCTACAAACGGTACTGTTCGACTCGCACGAGGATTTACCTCAATCACATAAAGGGTCGGCCTACCATCTTCTTTTTTCACAGCGAATTGAACATTCATCAAACCAATAACGCCGAGAGCTCGTGCCATTTCAACGGCAGCCGTTTTTATCTCTAAAATGGATTCTGGCGAGAGGCTATGGGGCGGAATACAACAGGCTGAGTCACCTGAATGAACTCCTGCCTCTTCAATATGCTCCATCACTCCAGCCACAATGACATCGTTTCCATCACAAATACAGTCAACATCTACCTCAATGGCATCTTCAAGAAATCGATCAATTAAGACTGGCTGACCTTGGGCTACCGCGAAGGCCTCCGCCACATATCGCTCAAATTGAACCTGGTCGTAACAAATTTCCATGGCACGACCACCTAGCACAAAACTTGGACGCACGAGTGACGGGAAACCAATCCGTAGCACCTCACGACGAGCCTGCTCAAGCGTACGCGCAATACCACTTGCCGGCTGCTTAAGTTTCAAGCGATCAAGAAGTTCACGAAACTTCTCACGATCTTCCGCCATCTCAATGGTATCAACAGTGGTGCCAATAATAGGAAGACCTGCAGCGTCAAGCGCTCTTGCAAGATTCAGAGGAGTCTGCCCCCCAAGCTGTACAATCACTCCGTCAGGCTGTATTCGATCTGCGATGTTCAGCACATCTTCACACGTAAGCGGCTCGAAAAACAGCATGTCGCTTGTGTCATAGTCAGTACTCACAGTTTCCGGATTAGAGTTCACCATGATGCTTTCAAAACCCATGTCACGAAGAGCAAAACTCGCATGACAGCAACAGTAGTCAAACTCTATTCCTTGCCCAATTCGATTGGGCCCCCCACCGAGAATCATAACCCTTTTCTTTGATTTATCCTTTGGTCGCGTCTCATCCTCATCTTCCCACGTGGAATAGTAGTACGGCGTCTCTGCCTCAAACTCGGCAGCGCATGTGTCAACAGATTTATACGTAGCAACTATTCGATGACGTTTACGTTCTTCACGAACGTCAATTTCAGAACTACCAAGCAGTACTGCAAGTTGCCGATCTGAAAAACCTGCTTGCTTTGCTTGTCGCAAGAGTGATGACTCAATAGATTTCAGAGACCCAGACGTTCGAATCCGATTTTCAAGCTCAACGATTTGAAAAAGTTGATCCAAAAACCATGGATCAATCGACGTCAATCGATATAACTCCTCTATGGTCATGCCAGCCTTTATTGCATAACGAAGATACCAGACCCGATCGGGGTCTGGTGTTGCAACTCGAGCACGAATGTCATCGAGCAAAGGCTCTGCGGAGGTGCCCCATAGATCCTTGCCATCGCAACCAAACCCAAACGAGCCCACCTCAAGGCCACGTAGTGCTTTTTGAAATGCTTCCTTGAACGTCCGGCCGATGGCCATCGTCTCACCAACACTTTTCATCTGAGTGGTCAGCTTACTGTCAGCCTCAGGAAACTTCTCAAAGGCAAATCGAGGCACCTTCACCACAACATAATCAATTGCTGGTTCAAAGCACGCCTTTGTTTTCCGCGTAATATCATTTGGCAGTTCATGCAAACGCCAACCCACAGCCAGCTTGGCTGCGATTTTGGCTATCGGAAAACCCGTCGCCTTACTGGCAAGAGCCGAGGAACGACTAACACGAGGGTTCATTTCAATGACAATCATTCTTCCAGTCTCTGGATGAACAGCAAATTGAATATTTGAACCACCCGTCTCGACACCAATCGATCTTATGACGGCAAAACTCGCATCCCGCATCCGCTGATATTGTTTATCTGTAAGTGTCATTGCTGGTGCGACTGTGATTGAATCACCCGTATGAACACCACATGGATCAAAATTTTCTATTGAACAAATCACGACTGCATTGTCATCAGCGTCTCGCATCACCTCCATTTCATATTCTTTCCAACCAAGTATTGACTCCTCAACCAACACTTCACTCACTGGTGACAGGTCAAGGCCACGCTGGACTTTATGATCGAACTCCTCGCGGTTAAAGGCAACGCCTGAACCTGATCCACCGAGTGTAAAACTTGGCCTGATAACTGCTGGCAGTCCAACTTCAGCAAGCACTTCTCGTGCTTCGTCTAAACTCCGAACGATACGTCCACGACACGTATCCAGTCCGATCTTCTGCATCGTCTCTTTGAATGTTTCTCGATCCTCTCCTCGTTTGATGGCATCAGCTTTTGCACCAATCATTTCCACGCCGTACTTGGCGAGAATTCCACGTCGTTCAAGATCCATAGCTAAATTCAGTGCCGTCTGACCACCAAGTGTTGGGAGCACTGCATCCGGCTTCTCAACAGCGATCACTTTTTCTAGCATCTCACAGGTCAGGGGCTCGATGTAGGTGCGGTCGGCTGTGTTTGGATCAGTCATAATGGTGGCTGGATTTGAATTCACCAATATGACTCGATAGCCGTCCTCACGAAGTGCCTTGCACGCCTGAGTACCGGAGTAGTCGAATTCACATGCTTGTCCAATAACAATAGGACCGGAGCCAATAAGAAGGATTGTGTGGAGGTCGTCACGTCGGGGCATGGTGTACCAACATTGTGGGGCGAAAAAAACAAATTTCCCAAAGGTAGCATGAGGGGGCCTTAACCTTCAACGAGTCGCTAGAATTTCCCGTAAATCTGCCTTTCACCAAAATGGAGATACCACCTATGCCTGTTAATTTGACCGCCATCGACGCCCTCAGAGACTCCATGGGCGATGATTTCAAAGACATCCGTCTGAATGTTTCAAGTGTCTTAACCGGGGAAAATCTCGACCCTGCGACTGCTCTCGGAATAGCCCTTGCTTCGGCTCGCTTTATTCGTTCAGAGACACTCACCTTGGCTCTGACAAAAGATATTCATGACAACTTTGGCGACTTGAATGATGCAGAAACCAAGAGTGCTGCGGACATCATTTCCGATGCTACTGCAGTTGCCGGACTCATGGCAATGAATACCACGTATTATCGATTTCGGCACATGTTGTCGAAGGAAACATATGACGCTCGGCCACCACGACTACGAATGAGCCGCATGGCCCAGCCCGCCACTGATAAGATAACATTTGAATTAATGAGTTTGGCCTGTGCTGCTCTTGCTGGTTGTGAACTGTGCATCAAAAACCATGAAGGACATATCGTAGCTGCTG
>CAXFJI010000165.1:0-6435 GCA_964003275.1 uncultured Planctomycetaceae bacterium | reverse complement strand
ATCGATATATTGTTGACCGAGCCAAATGTGCCGACGTGGCTTGTTGCACCAAATCGTCGAGTTGCCCATCAATGGATGGATAGGGTAGCTTTTTCTGGACACCCTGTTTTCAATGTTCATGCCACGACACCGAATGCTCTTTGTTTTGACCTTGCAGCTCCGACGATCTCTGATATTGGTTGCACAGTTGCGTCAAAACAAGCCTCATTGGTGTTGCTCGAAAAGGTCATAAGAAAAGCGGATCAAGAAAAAAAACTACGCTATTTTGTGTCTCCCCGCTCGTATAGCCAGCTTGCTGAACTGATGCTCAAGAGTCTTTCTGCTATCAGAATGGCGGGACTTTCGGCTGATGCTGTTCGTGGCACTGAGGTATTTGGACAAACTCACAAAGGCGCTGACATAGCCCTTCTTCTTGATGACTATGCGGCGATTCTTCGGGAAGAAAAGCTCCTTGATTCTTCTGACATCACTACAATAGCAAAAGGAATTGTTCAAAACGGACAATTGCCAGCAAACATTGGAAGGATTCTTAGGCCTTCAAATCTACAAATCACTTCCCTGCAAGCGGATGTCTTTGCGGGCCTTGGACAATCTGTTCAGTTGCTCGCAAGCGATTCTCAACCTGCTTCGACGGTGATTTCGTCGACGGGCCCGTCACAAACGTTTTTTCGAGCCGTTGGTGAAGTAAACGAGATCCGAAGCGTACTTCGCAGATGTCTGGCCAATGGTTTTCCGCTTGATACGGTCGAGATTGTACATGTGGACGCTGCAACGTATCCACCTCTGATTCAAGAGGTGGTGTCAGTACTTGAAGGCGTTGACGATCAAAACATACTGAATAATCAATTACCTGTGACATTCTCTGAAGGACTTCCCATTCGTGAATCAAAGCCTGCAAGGGCTTTGACAGCATGGCTGACTTGGCGGGAGGAGTACCATCCTCAATGGCGACTGGTTCGAATGATTCGGGACGGTTTGCTCGATTGGGAAAGAGGCCTTGAACAGTCGGGAAGTAACGAACATCACAAAAGAGAATGTCATGATTCGATACACAATCGTGAGGAGAATCCGTGTGTCTCCTCGTCAAGCCTGCTCTATGAACTACTTAGGCTCAAACTTGGCTTCGAATTGTCAGATGCTTTGGAGAAAGTAAAAAAAGCAAAAGAGAGTATAGAAAAGTTATCGTTGACCGCATTTCGAAAAACCACACAAGATTCAGGTGAAGAAGAGTTCGATGAGGAATATGCGATTCAACAGAAAAAGCAACGTGTCTCATCGCTCAGAGTATTAGAAAATCTTTTTTGCAGTCTTATCTCTATCGAATGTCGTGTAGATGCAACTGCTTTGGACATCATCTCTCAGTCAAAATTATTTCTAGAAAATCTTGCTTCATCACAAAATCAGTTTGATAATAATTCGAAAAATCGCCTGTTAGTAGAAATTAGTGATCTGGAGGCATGGCTCGAGAGGCATCCCGTTACTGATCCGAATGAAGTATTTGAATCTCTTAGAAAACTTGTTGATTCACTTGTGGTCATGGGGAGTGGGCCTCGTCCTGGTTGTCTGCATGTTGCTCCGATGACAACAGGAGGGCATTCAGGTCGGCTTCATACATTTATTGTCGGTCTGGATGAGAAGAGATTTCCTGGTTCCGGGAATACGGACCCAATTCTTAACGACGCAGATCGAAGAACGCTTGATCGTTCGCTTGAGACAAACAATGACTCAGTAAATCGCGCGGTACAGGATTTTGAAGAGTTGTTAGCCCGTCTTCGTGGTGATGTTTACCTTTCGTACTCCTGTCGAGATCTCGCTCAGCAAACAGAAGTATTTCCAAGTCCAACATTGATTGATATTTTTCGACGAACAAACAGCGCTCCGAACACAACTCTAGCAGATTTCCTTGATGATGTTGTTGATGACACAGAGTCATTCGTTCCAAAGAATTCGCAAGAAGCGCTTAATGAAGCCGAGTGGTGGATGGTTGAGTTGGGTGAGAATCCCACATTAGAGTCAGTGGGAAGGGCAGTGGCCTGCCATAGCACCGCGTTAGAACGAGGTTGGAAAGCGGAGGAAGCGAGGCGATCAAATTGCTTTACGCCATGGGATGGATATCTCGAAAATGGTCACCTGACACTCAATCCGACACATTCTGAGTCACGTGTGGCATCTGCACATAGCCTCGAGACGTTGGGCACATGTCCAAGACGTTTTTTTTTCAAGTACGGATTAGATATCAAACCACTTAGGCTGCTTGAACCAGAAGAAGACCGCTGGCTGGATGATATGGAGCATGGAAGTATTCTTCATGCAGTCCTGGAGCGGTTCATGTCACGCTTTCTATTCTCGGGTTCCGGGGATGTCGCTGATTCGATTTACCCAACGTTTCAAGATCATGAAAAAGACATTCTGCTCATTCTGGATAATGTTCTTGAAGAAAAACGGCTGGAAAAACCAACCACAGATGAGACTGCCGTTGCGGCGGGGCGACGAGAGTTAGCGGATGCTCTCCGAACATTCCTGAAGGCAGAGGAGACATACTGCCGGCAGACAGGTGCGCGACCTGTTGCCCTTGAGGCATCCATTGGTTTTCAAAGGGAAGAAAAGCAGACGCGGTTTGATACCGTTGCTCCTGTCAGCGTACCGCTAAAGGGAAGTCGCTCGGTTCGATTGCGAGGCTTTGTTGATCGAATTGATATTCAATCAGGCAAGGAGCCAGAGCATCATACATATTCCATAATCGATTACAAAAAAGGACGGTCAACTCGTTTTAAGAAAACTGGAAAAGATGAGTTTGCTGTATTCGATAAGGGCCGTCGTCTTCAGCACGGCCTGTATGTTCTTATGGTTCAACACGTGGTTCAAGAAACCATTGGTGACGATGGTCGAGTCACCCAATTCTCATATTTGTTTCCAGGTGAACACGCGCGTGGTGAACGCGTTGACTGGACGGCTGAAGAACTTGCGGGTCTCACAGAGATACTCGTGCGACTTTGTGATATTGCGAGTGCTGGGGCCTTTTTACCTACGACATCGGCAGAAGATTGTCGGTTCTGTGAATACCTAGATGTGTGTGGGGATGCAAAACAAACAGTTGCTCTGTCTCAAAGGAAACTCAGCCATGATGACAAGCACTATGGGGAAAATAATCAAACACTTGCTGAATTATTTTGTGGAATTCAGAAGGTGCGCAGTCCATCGAACCAGACGGCAATTCATGCTCCTCACCCAGAGCCGTTTGATGTAAGAGAAACGATAGCAACACCACGCGTAAGTGATGATGGGGTCCGGGCGACTATTCGTTCTGATCTGCAGAGCAGTTTTTTTGTTGAAGCATCCGCCGGGACAGGAAAGACAACGTGCATCATTGACCGAATGACTGCGCTTGTGCGAACGGGTGTCGTGACTGTCAATCAGATTACGGCGATCACCTTCACAAACAAGGCAGCATCAGAGTTGGCACGACGATTTCGTCAAAGGCTTGAAAAAGATTCTGTTGACACATCGCGAACGGATGTCGAAAGACAGCATCTTCAAAAGGCGCTTGCTGAAATCGATTCAGCAATTATTGAAACCGTACATGCTTTTTGTGGCCGTCTTCTTCGTGAGCGGCCAATTGAGGCGGGAATTGATCCTTCAGTTAAGACGCTGGACGCTGCTTCTGAGCAGGTTTTCATTGGCCGAGCGTGGCGAGTGTTTTGTGAGAGTGTTCCCAATGATCCTGCGTTATCACGTGCGCGAGCATGTCTGGAAGAAACAGGAATTGACCTGAGAGATCTTCGTTCTTCATTTGAGACAATGAGTGCGCATGGAGATGTAAAGAGTTGGCCATGCCAGACGATAGAAGCACCAGATATTCGTTCACTGATGGCTCGCATTGATTCGGAGATTCAGGAGAGACTCCAGGCTGTACGGGTGCCATGGCGTCAGCGGGGTATGGATGAACTCATGAACAAGCTTGAGGTTGTTCAACGGGCCTATCGAATGCGCTTCAATGATAGCCCGTCATCACTTTTCAAAGCTGCAGAAATGCTGCAAGGTGATTGTCCAAGGATTACTCAAAGCCTTTGGCTTCCTGGAAAGCGATCCAAAGAGCATCAGCAGCGGCAGCGTGCTCATAAACAGGAACTTGAGAACTGGTGGAATGCCATTGTCAATGAGGTGACAGAACCATTGGAACAGTGGTATGCCTATCGATATCAGTTTGTGGTTCCACTTCTTCAAGCAGCTCGAGACTGTTATCAGCAACTAAGGGTGGATGAAGGCGTACTGTCTTTTCATGATCTCCTCGAGCGAACAGCACAACTCCTGCGTCGCCGACCAGATGTCCGAAATGTGTTTGCCAAAAAACATCCTGTTATTTTAGTAGACGAATTTCAGGACACAGATCCACTTCAGGCAGAAATAGTTCTTCTTTTGACAGCGGATAACCCAAAAGAAACCAATTGGCGATTGTGCCAAATCATTCCAGGAAGTCTCTTTGTTGTTGGTGATCCCAAACAATCAATTTATCGATTTCGTCGTGCTGATATTGGTACATTTAATTTTGTAAAAGAACGAATCAAGTGTTCTGGCGGAAGGATTTTGCAACTTCATTCAAACTTTCGTAGTAACCCAGAACTTGTTGAGTGGATCAATGAACACTTTGCAGGCCTATTTGAAGGCCAGCAGGTTGAAATGTCTGAGCAGTATGGGCCGGGATTCACGGCAAGTCAGGCCAGCCGGAGTGTAAGTATCCCTGGTGTCCTTACCGGCATGCGGCAGCTGCGCGTGCGTTCGCGAAATGTTCGTGCTGAGGCAGAGGCTATTGCAACGTTTATTCGTCGAGCTATGGACAGGAGACTGACTGTTTCTCGATCATCAAAAGATGAAGATCCAGCGTGTCGCCCATCAGACTTCATGCTTGTAACATGGGATACAGGACAACTATCGACATATGCAGATGCATTGTATGCAGAAGGAATACCTTGTGATGTGACAGGGCGTAAAGGTACAGACAGTAAAAATGATTTGTGGTTGCTTCACTTATGTCTTCGTGTTGGAGCGGACAGTGATGATACGATAGCGGCCTTGGCTGTATTACGAGGTCCTTTGTTCGGATTTAGCGACCCAGATCTTGAGGCCTTTCACCGTGCAGGAGGATGTATAGATGGTCGATTGCGTGTGCCAGATGGTTTGAAGGATAAAATATTGACGCATCGATTTGAGCATGCCTCTAAGACCTTTCATCGTTGGCGACGATTGTTGGGTGCCCTTCCTCCCGTGGCAGCCATCGAGCGTATTATTAATGAATCGGGGCTGCTTTTAGTAGCGTCATCAGCCAATGGAGAAGCAGGTCGGCGTGGTCGGGCGGCCATTGGTGCTATTGCAACACTCGTGGAACGACTTCGGGCAGAGAGGAATACTTTCACATCTATCCATGATGTTATCGATTGGATGGACGATCTTGTTGCAAATGAGTTTCCAAGACGAGATTTTGACTCTTTATCGATTGACGCAGAAGCAGGGAATGCTGTTCGTGTGATGAATCTTCATAAGGCCAAAGGATTGGAAGCACCAGTTGTGTTCTTGTGTGATGAGGGAAGTTCACATCGTCGTCGATCTCCTTCCTGGCATATTTCTCGAACCGAAGATGGAGCAAAAGGATACCTGAAGATCTCTCGGGAGGGTTTGTTTGGTAGAGATGGAAAGACAGTTGCGACACCACTTCAATGGTCAGAAATTGAATCAGAAGAACAGCGGTATCTCGATGCAGAGTCCCTTCGGCTTCTCTACGTTGCTGGTACGCGTCCAGGTTCCTGTGTCGTTGCATCAGTTTTTGAAAGTAAAGACGGAGAAGTTTCTGGTGGCTGGCATGAGCTCTTCTCTGATCGGGAAAACATTGCTGACCTTCCTGAACTGGAAGCTCAAAGCGACACGGATGAGGTTCTCAAAGCATGTTGTTCGAATGATTTTGAAGGACAGTTTTCTGATCGTTTTGCTGCACTTCATACAGAGACGTTCTCTTCAATGACCCCTCGAGATTTCCTCAACGAACACTCGGAAAGCATTCGGCACACCGGGCAAGGCTTGGGGCAGGAGTTTGGGACAGTCATCCATAGTCTTCTCGAGATGGAATTAGTACACGTCAAAAAGTCTCATCAAAAACCAGATTTGCGTGCAGCAGCGGACAATGCTATTCGAGAAACAAATCTGAGTGAGAAAGGTATTGGTCATGAAGAACTTGTTAATCGTGCTCTCCAGCTTGTGAAGGACATCCAATCCTCTTCAACATGGAAGAGAATTTGCCAAAGTCAAAACCAGTATGTAGAAGTGCCCTTTACTATTGTGGTAGCCCGTGATGAAGTTCCTGATGATGTTGATATTGATAGTGGGTGTCAGAAATCACGAATGCCTACAACTGCCCCAGTATTGATTCATGGTCAGATCGATGCT
>CAXFJI010000164.1:0-6446 GCA_964003275.1 uncultured Planctomycetaceae bacterium | reverse complement strand
CGGCCATTCCGTTTGACATCATACACATGGCAGCGGATGCAGAAGCAAAAAGAAAAAAGAGTTTCATGTGAAAATTCCAGGTTGTTTTTGTCGTGCTTTTTAAAACTTCAGAACTATAGGCTGCGTTCTCGGGGTGGCAATAAAAACTATCCCTGTTCTTGCTTGGTCTTTGGAACATGGCGTTTGCCCTTGCGAAATTGCCAGAGAGCCGATCCGACAACAAGAAGACATGCTGTGCCAGCGAGTTGTCGTGGGTCATGGATGAGCATGAGAGCGATGAGGCAGATTGTGGAGACGATAAACAACGCAGCAGCCCCGCGTGCTCCACATGAGATGCGACGGTGTGAGTCTTCTTTCGCTGGATGGTGTGTCCAGATTGTGGCAACAGCCAATGCTGAAAACATGGAAAGAGTCACTCCCATGAATCGAAGAAGCTCCAGAATTGTACTGCAATGAACAAGAACGAGTGCAGTAGACATCTGAAGCAATACGGATCGACTGATTCCTCGATCACCAGAGAAGTAATTCGGAAAAACACCATCCTCAGACATCTGAGCGTAGACACGGGGGCCAGTCATCATCATCCCAGCGACCGATGTGAGTGTCGCCATGGCAATAATGCCCCGTATGCTCGTTTCAAGCCAGGTTCCTCCCAGTTCGCCTGCAGCGATTGCTGCCACATCATCTTGGCCAGAAATATTTTCTAAGGGACCGGCTTGTAGGAATAAATAGTTGAGGAGCATGTAGGCGACTGTTGTGATAAGCGTGCCAGCCAGTAAGGCACGGGGTATATTTTTTTCAGGCTCTTTAGCTTCCGATGCAATGTAGACAGCCTGATTAAAGCCAGCGTAACTAAAAGAGATCCACATTACGGTGCTGGCAAAGGCGCCCAACGAGAAATGATGAGACTCAGCAATGAGCTGAGGTGTCGTGTCATTAAGGCTTGCAAAGCCAAATGCAATAAAAAGTCCGATGGCAAGCATCTTGAGGATGGTGAGGGTATTTGTGCAGAGGGTCGCTGACATCCCTATGAACGCATGGCCGATACCGCACGTGATGACAATGACACTGGCAATCACTTGCGGAGGCACATCTGTTGGTACCCCAAGTAGTGGTCTGACGTACGTTTCACATGTCTTGGCTGCCAATGCGATGCTTCCGCTGAAGCCAGCAGTCAGTGACACCCATCCAGCAAGGAAACCGACAAAAGGATGAAATCGACGGGAGAGATAGAGATACTCTCCACCAGATGAAGGTAAAAGTGTTGCAATAGTTGCATAACCAATAGCGCCGCAGATGGCAATCACTCCTGCGAGGAGCCAGGCTGCCAGTACCGCTGTCGTTGAGCCAAGTGTTTCAACCGCATGCCCTGTTGTCGTGAATACCCCTGACCCAATCATTCCAGACACAACAAGAACAATAAGCGTGGTCAGTCCATGATTGTGGACCGATCCACATGGCTTATGAGCGAAACGCATCTTCAACGACCTCCAGCATGATGGCAGATTATGTTCTGCCAGGAATACTGTTGCAGTCTACTTGAACATTGATTGGAGAGGCTTGAGAGAAAAGCGAAATGATGGCTTGGGCTCATGTGGCATGGGGTCAGCCTCTGCACGCATGTCACCGGAAAATGCGGCGATGGCGCCTGGTGTGAGTCCGCTCCATGCCCGTTCTTGATAAATGGCAAGGCAGTGCAATGCATGGCTCATCGGTCCAATCTTCCAGTCCTTGTTTGGCTCTTTTTCAAGGATGTCTGCAAGATACGTCACCGCTTTCACGGTTTTTGGGTGGTACAGGACAGGTTGTTCTACAGTTGCAACTAGAAATTCCAGAACATGTCCAGTTGTTCGAAGCTTTCGTTCTACATCCCATCCATTTTCGGGACGCTCAAACCAGGCAGTGCTAAAACTTCCATCTGGATTTTGAAGTTCCCGAAACACTTTTTGCTGAAGCAAACGATAATTGCGATTCGCTTGCACATATACTCCGTCAAGTTCTCCTATTGCTTCCCGCCGTTTTTGGCATGCGTACGCTAAGGCATAGAGCCTATGGGTTCCACCACATGGAGCACCAAATACAGGTTGCTTCAGTTCTTCCTCCACGAGACGAGCGAGAGACCATGTTACGCCATCACGGCTTTTCCATACGGCATTTGTATCGAGGTAGTGGGCCATTGCGATGAGTGTGAAGGTGAGTTCATTTTTCTGATGGCATCCCTTCTGTTCGAACTCAATAAGATCGTCAATGGTAAAACGTGTGCCATCGATTGTTATTGGAGTGGATTCAGGGAATCTCGCCTGAGCCATAATCGCAAGATACTGAGAAGTATGTCCTTGCATTCCTTTTCCCTGTAACGAAACCAGTTGGCCATCATTTGACGCCACCATGACTTGGCCATTGCATCGTCCACCACGATTCAGCCAATCAAACGCGTGCACAATATCACCGTTATTGTTCCCATGACGAATCGTTGCACCAGCTCCCCAGGCCAGTGACCAATGCATGACATCCCATGGGGTATGCTCAAGGGTGTTGAGGGGACGCTGACGATACGAGGATAAGACTCGATGAATCTGATGACGAAGATTAATGAATTCATCATTGACCGGAGCTGGCGTCGCGAACGCAGAGTGATGTATTAATGAAATGTCAGGTGGGAGAGGGGCATGTGGTACATCTGCTACTTCTTCTTTGGCACAAGTGCTGTGCGCATTCCAGAGTGCAAAGAGGAAGAGCAAAAGAATTCCAGACCAATAGTGCATCATGATTTTCAAAAAACCAACATTCGTCATATCGTGATACCTTTACAGCTCGTCTAGAAAAACTTTCGGCCGTGACGAGGGCTAGCATTCAAAAGACTCGTCATATCCCAATTCTTGGACGTCAGTTTGCCCTTTGTCCTGTAGTAACACGTTTGTATGACCCGCAGGGTTTATGGTGTTTTCGCAGAGTGCTTGGAGTCACCAATGTGGTCTAAGTCGCCCTGTTTAGTAGGTGGCAGTTTGTCGTATTGGCCCGTTTTGCCGGCATGGACGCACGGGAAGCCGCCGTAGCGGTATTCGTATGCGACTGAATGTTCCCCACGACGGCCAACGGTTGATTGGGCAGTACATAACACTGGTCTGATGACCGAATGCCTGATCCATGAGGGGCTTATCTCATGCGAAGTTGCATGTTCCCTGAGATCATCAGGTGTTTCCAATAGTGTGCGTGCAATGGGTAGTGCCATGTGACGCGTCAATGAAACAGAAGGCGGGATGGTTGTGAAACGCTTTCTGTAGTCATTGAGCAAACGATCAGAAGAAACACTGCTGGGGCGTGTTGAAATCCTGGACTCTCAAGGGCAACATGGCAGTATATTGTTCCGGCTTAAGCAGGTTTCCCGGGCGGGTTTTTGGAAAACATCCTTTGCTACAAATGTCTGATTCGTTTGGAGGCATGTCCGTGTTGACATGCTCGTTTGTTCTTTTTCAATTCAATCAGATCGGATCAAAAGCCTTTTGATTGTATGGCAGAAGCATTTCCTTCTTATGCTTTACGGCACGTCGTTCCCAAGGCTATGATTTGATTCGGACTGAGGTTGAGAAATATGCACCATTAAGGAGCAGGGGGAGCATTCATGAAGCATACCAAGCTGAGTAGAAGAGAAGCTGTTGGGTCTCTCGCAACGGCAGCCACAAGTCTGTCGGCTGGAGTTTTCACTGGAGTCGCTGCTCAAACGTCGATGGCGGCTAATGAAAAACTCCAAATAGCATGCATTGGTGTTGCCAACCGTGCCTCTTCAAATCTCAAAGGAGTCTCGGGTCAAGCAATCGTTGCCATCTGTGATATTGATGACGTCTATCTTGATCGTGTCACTACAGCACAGGGCTCTGGAAAAGAGCAAAAGTCTCCCATGCTTCCAGCGGCAAGGCAATACAATGATTATCGAGAAATGATCGAGAAGGAGGTAGGGAAAGTTGATGCTGTTGTTGTCAGTACTGCTGATCATCATCATGTTCCTGCATCCATTCGTGCCATTCGCAAAGGCATGCATGTTTACTGTGAAAAGCCGCTGTCACATACCGTTGAGGAAGCGAGGCTTGTAACAGAAGAAGCAAAGCGAATGGGAGTTGCCACACAGTTGGGCACACAGATTCATGCCGGTGATAATTATCGACGGGTTGTTGAAGTGATTCGCTCGGGAGCTATTGGTGATGTGGGTGAGGTTCATGTCTGGGTCGGCAAAGGTTGGGGAGGAGGAGATCGCCCGGTAGAAAGTGTGACGCCACCGGCATCACTACATTGGGATCTTTGGCTCGGTCCTGCTCCTGTTCGTCCATTTGTTCCTCGGGTCTATCATCCAGCCCAATGGAGGCGGTGGTGGGACTTCGGGAATGGAACACTTGGTGACATGGGGTGTCATTATATGGATCTTCCATTCTGGGCGCTTGATCTCAAGTTCCCTGTGGGGTGCAAGGCAGAGGGGCCTCCGGTGCATCCTGAAACGTGTCCTACGGGTCTCGTCGTTCATTATGATTTTCCATCGCGTGGAAATATGCCTCCTGTTCATCTGACATGGTACGACGGCTCAATGACGCCTGAAGAGGTAAAAGGCCAGAAGGTGCCGAAGAGTGGAGTGATGTTTGTCGGCTCGGAGGGAATGATGTTTGCAAATTATGGTTCGTACCGACTGTATCCAGAAAACAAATTCAAAGATTTCAAAGCTCCTCCCCAATCAATTCCAAAGTCTGTTGGACATTATCAAGAATGGATTCAAGCATGTCGTGATGGATCAACAACAACCTGCGACTTTGGTTACTCAGGTCCATTGTCGGAGTCGGTTTTACTGGGTATGGTAGCCTTTCGAACAGGGAAGCATCTCGAATGGGATGCAAAGAATCTCATTGCATCGAACGCACCTGCAGCCAGTAAATTTATCTCAAAACAGTATCGTTCTGGATGGGGCGTTGCCTGATCACATTTCTAGTATGTTCTCTTGCCTCAATGGAGAAAACGCATGAATCACTTCTTCACGTGTCGCTATGGGCTGTTGGCTCTATTATGTTTTTGTACATGTTCATCTCGACTGCTTGCCGCTCCTCATGCTGATAATATCCCACCAGAAGGATTTCGAGCGCTCTTCAACGGAAAAGATCTTCATGGATGGAGAGGGATGAAAACGGAAAATCCGTACAAGCTTGCTGCAAAGTCGAGTGAAGAGCAGAGTGCTTTTTTTGAAAAAAACCAGCCAGAACTTGAGGCTCATTGGAGTGTGGTTGATGGTGTGCTCGTGAACGATGGGAATGGTCCGTACCTGACCTCTGTGGATGACTTTGGTGATTGCGAATTGTGGGTTGATTACAAGACGGTTCCCCGTGCCGATAGTGGCATTTATTTACGTGCAACTCCTCAGGTGCAGATCTGGGATTCAACTGACACTGAGAAATTCAAAATCGGAGCAGATAAAGGTTCAGGTGGTCTCTGGAACAACAGTATGGGTGCACCCGGTAAGGATCCGCTTGTTCTCGCCGATAAGCCTTTTGGTCAATGGAACCGATTTCGAATCATTCAGGTTGGTGCGCGTACGACCGTGTGGCTGAATGAAAAAATGGTAGTCAACAATGCCATCATGGAAAACTACTGGACTCGCAAAGAAGATCATAAACTGCCTCTGCTGAGGAAAGGACCTATTCAGCTTCAAACCCACGGTGGTGAGATTCAGTGGCGGAATGTGTTTGTGCGAGATATCGGTGCTGAAGAAGGGAATGAGTGGCTCGAGAAGCATTCAGGGGAAGGTTTCCAGTCAGTGTTCAATGGGAAAGACTTTACTGGTTGGGCTGGACCGACAGCAAACTATGAAGTTGTTGACGGAGCCATTCGCTGTAAGCCAGGCAAGGGTGGAACCATTCACACAGAGAAGGAATACGAAAACTTTCAGGTGCGACTTGAGTTCCGATTGCCGGAGGGAGGGAATAATGGACTTGCTATCCGTTACCCAGGTTCTGGTGACACTGCGTATGGCGGCATGTGTGAATTGCAAGTGCTTGACTCTGAGCATCCAAAATATGCCAAACTGGATACTCGTCAATATCATGGGTCTGCCTATGGAATGGTTGCTGCTGAACGAGGGTATCTCAGGCCAACTGGGGAATGGAATTTTCAAGTTGTTACCGTTGAGGGGAGCCGGATTAAGGTTGAGCTCAATGGGTCTGTAATCCTTAATACCGACCTGGCGGAAGTAAAAGAATTTATGGGGAAGAAGCCACATCCTGGAAAGGATAGAACCAAAGGTTTCTTTGGCTTTGCCGGTCACGGTGATGCCGTTGAGTTTCGGCACGTCGCCATTCGGGAACTTCCCTGAACGTTATATCTATTATGAGCCACTGTGTTGAGTAAGGAGAATCAATCAGATGCGAAATGTGTTGATGGTCGGCATTGTCTTGATGGCAGGGGGGTCATGC
>CAXFJI010000163.1:0-6446 GCA_964003275.1 uncultured Planctomycetaceae bacterium | reverse complement strand
AACAGTATCTTTTTCTTGGGGAGACATGTCTTCATTAATAAGTGAAAGTTGGCGCTTGAAGATGGCCGCTGTTGAACGGTTGAGTTTTTCGAAATCAATGTCCAAATCAGAAATATTCTTGCACAGGCTGACGGCAGCTGCGTCTGAAAGATTTCTCAATCCCCAGAGATTCAGACCACCGACATGATTTCCTAGGCTTTTCGCTGCCGCATCAGATAGCTCTGCCAGGCCACTCAGAAAGAGTTTTCCTCTGTGAAAACTTAGAGATTCTGCGGATGAGTCAGAGATGTTATTGAGTCCACCCAGTCTCAAATCGCCCTCATAAGAAGCAAGAGTCTCAGCGGCAGCATCATCTAAGGAAGTGTATCCAGAGAGAAAAATGGATTCATTATCTTTCATGAATCGCATGGCCGTTTTCTTATTCAGTACAGCGTTGTCTTCCATAGTGGAATTCAGTCGGTGGACAGGAAATAAAACTCTTCATCATTCACAGGAATAGGTAAACATGTGTGGAAAGTCTTATAAAGGGAATAGAATCACGGAATCTTTTGGGTGATATGCAGATAAAAAGTATAAGAACGTAAATGTTGAGACATTGTTTGCGTGGAACAGTACTTCAAATTCCGAACACGGTTACTGTACTTCAATGAGGATGCGTTGAAGATTTCCAGTGTAGCGGCTTTGTGAATCACGGCCTACATTGCGAGTGAGTACGGGACTTCCTCGGTCAAGGCCTACATCAGCACCTTCATCGATAGAGAATCGACTAGCTATGGTTTTTTTGAGTCGCAAATTCGATATGGGTTGATTGGGTACGCCTAAGGATACAGTGGCACCTTTACCCATTCCTTTCCCGTCATATGCGAAGTCAACAGTGATAGTATGCGGGCCTTTTTTCAAAGGCTCCGAAGACTTTACGACATGAAGCTCACCAAGGTCGTTATAGCAATACCCTGCGTGGCCATTTTCGATGAAAAGCGACCATCCACCAAAACGTCCACCCTGAGCCATCAAGACGCCCTCATCCTTATTTGGGTCATCCATATGAATAGTTGCCGTTACTGTAAACGATCGGTTTTTCATATTGATGAGAGCATTTTCATTGATTCCGATGGTACCCGGATAGAGGGTAATAGATTTCCGGTCACCCATGAGCGTAGGTCTTCCTGCAACTTCTGGAAGGAGGCGCTCTAGCAATCGATCATCAAGTGGAAAAACATTATTTGCTATGGCTTCTTCAACAAACAGTTTTTTCATGGCAGCGAGGCGCTCTGGGTGATCCTTCGCAATGTCTTGAGACAGACTGAAATCCTCCATAGTATTGAATAATTCCCAACCATCATTGTCTGTAACGGCGTGCCTGCTTTCTGTTTCCCAAGGAAGTTTTACCGTGACTCGAGCCATCCAACCGTCTTGGTAGATCCCTCGATTTCCAACAATTTCAAAGTACTGAACAGAATGAAGCTCAGGAGCATCGCTTCGTTCAAATGTTGACGTCAAACTTGTTCCCTGCATTGGAAACTGCTTTATCCCATTGACATATTCAGGCTCTGGGATATTTGATGCGTCCAGAATGGTTGGAGCAATGTCAATTACGTGGGAAAACTGTTGACGCCACTCGTTTCGTGCTTTGATTCCAGCTGGCCAATGGATAACTGTTCCATTGCGTGTCCCACCAAAATCTCCGGCAACCTGTTTCGTGAAGGCAAAAGGAGTATCAAATGCAATGGCCCAACCAACAGCCATGTGAGGGTATGTGGTCGCACTTCCCCACTCTTCAAGTCGGTCCATTTGTTCTGTAACTGTCTCAGATTGACCATTCAACATGTGCCCCCAGTTCCAATGACCAGTCTGATTCCCCTCTGAACTGGTTCCATTGTCACCAGTAATATATACAACAATGGTGTTATCAAGTCTGTTCAATTCATCAATGGCGTCAATCAGTCGACCAACTTGGTAATCTGTGTACTCAGCAAACGCAGCAAAGATTTCTGCCTGCCGACAGAAGATCTTCTGCTGGTCTTTTGAAAGACTTTTCCATGCAGGAATGCTATCTGCCGTCTTGGCCAGCTTGGTGTTCTGAGGAACGGCACCAATTTCGATTTGACGTTTGAGTGTTTGCTCACGGAGAACATCCCATCCCTCATTGAATGCATCTTTGTATTTGTCAGCCCATGAGGATGGAACATGATGCGGGGCATGTACTCCTGGAGCTGCATAGTAAATAAAGAATGGCTTATCTGGTGTCATCGACTGCTGCTGCCGAACCCATTCGATTGCTTCGCGTGTCATATCATCGGCAAGGTGGTAGTCGTCACCTGCTTGTACTTCGATGTTGGTGACACCATCATGTAATGAGGGCTCAAAATTGTTTTCTTCTGCACCAATGAAACCATAGAACTTTTCAAATCCCTGACGGGTTGGCCAGCGATCCTGTGAACCCGATGCCGTGGTTTCTCTTCCAAGGGTTGCATGCCATTTGCCGAAGGCTGCGGTGTTGTAACCGTTGAGTCGAAGAATCTCAGCCAGAGGTGCAGTGTCATTTGGAACGCGGCTTGTGTTTCCTGGGAAGCCTGTTGCTATTTCTGGAATGGAGCCCATGTTGACAACATGATGATTTCGTCCCTGCTTGAGTGCAACGCGTGAAGGAGCACATAAACCGATTGTATGAAATCGGTTATAGCGCAGTCCGTTCTGGGCGAGACGATCAAGCACAGGCATATTAATAGGGCCTCCAAAGGTGGCTGGTCCACCAAAACCAAGATCATCCAAAAGAACGATCACAACGTTAGGAGCACCCTTGGGTGCCGTAACCGTTGGAGGCTTGATCATTGGCGCTTTTTTGGGATCGATAACTTCGGTGCCGGGCATTCTTTCATCAGCGACTGGTATATGTGTTCGGTTCATTTCTGGGGTTGCATCGACTGCGGCAACATCGCGGCCGCAGAAAATAGAGAGAATGATGCTACAGGAAAGAAAAAATTGCTTGAGAGGAATGCGGATCATGGTTTTTCTATGTCATGGGAAAAGTAGAAGAGAACAAGGATGTTCTAACACGTTTTTAGAATAAAAAGTGTCAGTAGAGTTGCAAGGCATGAATCATTTGTCCGTTATTCAAGATGTTCTGTTGAAGCAATGCAAAACAGCTTCAGGAGCTTATCTAGAACGGGCTTGTCGTCATGTGTCCGAGAGGCGTCAGGTAGAAAACCTATTGCCAACGATAAGCGGCAAGCCCATAAAGACTACGAATAAAGATCTGATTACCACTGACTGCGAGATGGGCCCATGTCTCATCCTCTGAAATAGTTCGGCGAGCCATAAGTTTGAATTCTTTTGGATCAACGGAGATCAGTAATAATTCGCCACCTTCATCAAGAGCGAGAATTTTGTTTTGGCACAAAATCATGCTCTGGTACTGGCCAAAAGGTGTTGTGCGCCAGGTTTCCTCACCATTCTCTAGATCGATGCATGCAATACGCTGGTTTTTGAGGTGAAGGTAAAGATGGCGACCTGAACGTACTGGTGAGGACATATATGCTTGGGAGTTACCAAGCCATATTTCCTTGAGAGCTTCTGGTATGCCATCTGATGATGATTCAATCTGCCAGAGTTGTGATCGCCCAGAGTGTGCGCTTGTGAAAATAGTATTGTTGTACACGGTTGGCGTGAGGATGTTCATGCCCCGAAATGCTTGAATATCCTGCGACCAAAGTTCTTCTCCCGAATCAGGGTCAATGCCCTTGAGTGCAGTACGCGCCTGGACGAGCATGATGTGTTGGTTATTCAGTTTCGTATACAGGGGCGAACTGAAAGCGCCCCCATTCATCCCACCTTCGTCAGTAGCCACTCGCCAGATAACGTCACCCGTATCTTTATTCAGTTTGATAAAACCACCCCCTGCTTGGACAAAAACAGCGTCATCAAGAATGATTGGGGAAGAAGCAAAGCCAAAAGATGGAAGAGGTGTGTCAAACGTTTTCTTAAAATCGATACTCCATTGAATGTCTCCGTTGTCACAGTCCAGGGCATATAAAACGTCACACATGCCAGCGACATACAATGTTTTCCCATCGCAGGCTGGAGTAGCTCGGATCCAACTCCCATTTCGTTTTGCAAAGAACGGCACGGTCATGGCACCGGGCCACTCAGTAGACCAGAGTTCTTTGCCATTATTCCGATCGTGACAGAATACGACTTCGGTTTTTTTGTCCCGTGTTTCTGTTGTGAAGACTTTGTTTCCCACAACAATAGGGCCGGAATAACTCGGGCCGTGATCTACCTCCCACATCAATGTCAGGCGATCTTCATCGATGGAGTCAGGCCACGATGTGTCATGTATTTGTCCATCGCGTGACGGACCACGCCACTGAGGCCAGTCACTTGGCGTGAGATCATTTGCCAGAGTTTCAGGAAAAAACCCAGAAAGAGTCTCAATGAAGATGATCGACAACAAAAGAATGAGTGTTCGTTTCATTTAAGTATGCTTTTCAAGCTAACGATGTGTGAATAAGAGGCGAGAAGTCATCGGGGAGTATAAACAAGTGATGCATAACACATGGATTGTATTTTAAATAAACTACACATTGCATTGAAATAAAAACTAGTCGGACTGTGAAGCAAGTGTTTCAGATGGTGATTCACCAAAGCGATTTGTATATTCGGTAGAAAATCTTCCAGGGTGACCATGTCCTATAACTTTGCAGACATCTGCAACTTTGTCATATCCTGAGTCTTCCTTAAGAAGCTCACGCGCTTTATTGAGACGGATCTGCCGAAGCATTTTCATTGGGCTCATTCCAAAATGGTCATTAAAAGTCACTTGCAGTGATCGAACACTTGCACCGGCAGCTTTGGCAAGTTCTTTGACGGACAGATCTTGAGCGAGGTTGGTTTCCATATATTCACGAACCTCGGCCATTGACATGGACCCAACGGTCATCGAAGCATCTGTGCCGTCCATAGATCCAGTGAGGCAAATGCGCATGCAATTTAATAATGAATTTTCAGCCTGCCGTGTCATCGAGGCTAATGATTTGCCGCTGACTTCAGAGACCCGAAGTTCATCAAGAAGATCTGAGGCACCTTGGAGTGACTGGCGCATAAGGTTCACCCAAGGCGTCAGGAAATAATGCCCGCGTCGTCCTTGAAGATTCGGTGGTATTTTTGAATCCATCACCTGTGGTGAGATTTCATAAATGAAGGCTCGTGAGGGTGTTGCTCGCAGTTCAAAATGTCCCCATGGAGCGAATAAAACGGCTTGGTTCGGGGAAGAATGAAATTCTTCTCCGTCTATCGATACGGTAGCTGCTCCATCAAGGTTCAGAAGAAGCCAATAGTGATGACGTGGCTGTTCTGTGTTGTTGATTGTTGATCCTTCAAGGTCACAGTAATTGATAGTCGTGTGCAATAAGCTTGCGCGATTGTGGAGAAGTTTATATTTCTTTTTTCTATTTATGAGTTTCTTGCTATGTGTGATTCCAAAGATAACCGTGTGCTTTCGGCGAGCTGTATAGATATCATCGGTTTCAACAACTTTGTATTGATTAAGAAAGGATTTTTTTTGGTTTTTGTGAGCCATTCGAAGTACCCGGATATCGTCAAAAATATGCTACAAGTGAAAAATTGATTGAGGGAACACGATCAATCGCATTTCCATAGGAGAGGCATATGACGTAGGTGGCTATTGTGTATGTTGTTGATCCACGTAATAGGTATAGTACATAAAAACCATTCCGAAAACGTTTGTAGTAATTCCTATGAAAAGAACACCTTTTGCGTATTACGGGTATGTTATTTCACTCGTGCTGCTGTTGGCATGTTTGTGTCTGGAACGGCAGGCACAGGGGAAGACGTCTCACCGCCCGCATATTATTCTTGTAATGGCTGATGATATGGGGTGGGGGCAGACTGGGTATTACGGACATCCATTTCTGAAGACACCTCATCTCGATGAGATGGCAGCAAATGGATTGAGACTGGATCGATTTTATGCAGGTGGGCCAGTGTGTTCACCCACACGTGCTACAGTACTAACTGGGCGAACGCACGAACGGACGGGGGTCATGACACATGGCTATCCATTAAGACTTCAAGAAAGAACAATCCCGCAGGCACTTGCCAAGATTGGTTATACGACAAGCCACTTTGGAAAATGGCATCTGAATGGAATTCGGGGAGCTGGAATTCCAATTTTGCCAAACGATGTACGGAGGCCAGATGTATTTGGATTTCAACACTGGTTGTCAGTTACAAATTTTTTTGACATGCATCCCCTGATGGGCCGAAGTGGCAGGCCTGAGGGAGTCTTTGAAAAAAAACAGGGTGATTCATCAGAGGTTGTTGTTTCAGAGGCATTGAAATTTTTGGGTGCACAGATAGCAGGACAGCCTGATGTCCCGACCTTTACTGTCATTTGGTTCGGAACGACGCACAGTCCATGGGCATCA
>CAXFJI010000162.1:0-6476 GCA_964003275.1 uncultured Planctomycetaceae bacterium | reverse complement strand
TTTCATAGGCAGCGACACGTCCCCCGCCAATCTTTGGCAGGAGCGTCTGTGACACCACACCAATAATAGCTGTGGAAAGCTGTGTCCGAACCTGCTCCTGTTGGTTAGTCGGGAAGGCATCAATAATTCGATTAATCGTGCCTTGGGCACCGGTGGTGTGCAGCGTTCCGAAAACAACGTGACCGGTTTCAGCAGCTGAGATAGCGGCTTCAATGGTTTCAAGATCTCGAAGCTCACCAACAAGAATAATGTCAGGGTCTTGCCGCAGTGCACGACGAAGTGCTTCAGAAAAACTTGGTACGTCATTACCAATTTCACGTTGATTCACCGTGCTTTTCTTCGACTTATGATAAAACTCGATAGGGTCTTCAATGGTAATGATGTGGTGGGCAAACGATTCGTTGAGGTGGTCAATCAGCGCAGCAAGCGTTGTACTTTTGCCAGAACCGGTCGGTCCAGTGACGAGAAAAAGACCTCGAGGACGCTCTACCATCTGCTTGACTACCGCCGGCACACCAAGTTGTTCGCATGTGAGCAACTTGGTTGGAATCTGGCGAAGCACCATTGCAATGGTCTGACGCTGCTTGAAAATACTTACTCGAAAACGGGCGAGCTCACCAAATGCAAAGCCAAAGTCAGATCCGCCTTTCTCAGCAAGCTCAAGCTGACAGCGTTCGGGGGTAATGGCTTTCATCAATCCATTGGTGTCATCACCCGTGAGGACTTTTGTCTTCTGCGGGCGCATCTCTCCATCAATACGAAAGACAGGAGGCAGGCCGGCAGTCACATGGATATCACTGACACCATTTTTCACTGCCGCTGTAAGAAGCTTGTCAATGAGAATGGTGCCTTCTGCAGCCTTTGGCATGGCAAAGGTTTCACCACTCCCAGCATTTTTGGGGCTTGCAGCCGGTGTCTCTTCTTGTTCTTCATCTTGAATATCAAGTTCAAGCGGCATGTCATCTTGCTGCGATGCTGCAGGTTCAGCAGCCGGCTTGTCACTTTCCTTGAGTGCAAGCATCGTGGTCCCCTGCACATCATGCAGTCCACACTCGTACACACCGAGGGGAGACTCATACAAAAATGATGTGGCATCGTTGTTTCCACCCATGATTGCGGCTGCCATGCCTTCAACTTGTTCCTTGGACAAAGGACGTTTTCCGACCGGAGTAAACTTGCCTTTGATTCGAAGCATCGGTTTTCCACCAGACGATATCCGTATCTCGGCAGCGTTATGGTCACGAGCTACCTTGAGCAGCTTGTCCAGCTGGGTTTGAAGTTGTCCAGACGCGGCGGTACTCATGTGCTGATACTTCCTATGAATGACCCAATAAAGACGAAAACTCCCGTCACATAAGTATAATCTGACGGAGACACAAAAGTGCGTATCGTTTCATACCGCCATAAGAATACACGCGGTTGAAATTGACAGTTATGGGAAAATAGAGAATGAAATTGCACAAATATCGCAATCTGGCTTCCCAACAGGCCCCTGACAGCAGTGGAAGTAGCCGTATCTGTATTATTGGCAGTTTTCCCAAAAAAGTCCCCAAAATAATTTCTGAAACAAAAAAAGCGTAAAAAGCCACGGATCACAGCGTGGGAAGGCAGGCGAGGGCTTGCAATGAGGCAAGATCTGATGGTGTGAGGCCCCTGTTATTCCTCAACTCGTTTTGCGACTCGGAACACCTCGTCGAGTGTTGTCAGTCCCTCCATTGCCTTTCGTACCCCATCATTAAACATCACTGTCATGCCGGTTGCGGCAGCCGCTTTCCGGATCTCCTGTGTCGGCGCACCCTGGAAAGCCAATTCTCGGATTTTGCCATTCATCACCATCAGCTCAAAAATACCTTGCCGGCCTTTATATCCTTTTCGCTGGCAGTTACTGCAGCCACGGCCCCTCATAAAGGTCGCGGTCTTCCGCTGCTCTTCTGTAATACCAGCTGCCTCCAGTTGCACATCGGACGGTTCAAACGGCTGCTTGCACTTTGGGCAGTTGAGTCGAATCAGTCTTTGGGCAAGTACTGCAATCACACTGGAGGCCACAAGATAGGCAGGGACTCCCATGTCGATCATTCGTGTCACGGCACTCGGAGAGTCATTCGTATGAAGTGTGCTGAAGACAAGGTGGCCCGTAAGGGAAGCTTGAATACCCATTTGGGCTGTTTCTGTATCGCGCATCTCACCAACAAGAATGACATTTGGAGCCTGCCGTAACATCGCCTTGATCACCCGCGCAAAGTCGAGACCGATGTTATGACGAATTTCAACCTGATTGATGCCTGTCAGGTAGTACTCAACAGGATCTTCAGCCGTGATGATTTTTGTATCTGGCTTATTCAGCTCATTCAAGGCCGCGTAGAGTGTTGTTGTTTTGCCAGATCCTGTTGGGCCCGTTACGAGAATAATGCCATTGGGCCGCCGAATAAGGTTTTTGAACTGCCGAAAGTCGTGTTCAGAAAGACCGAGTTGTCGTACGCCGACCTTAATATTGTCCTTGTCAAGGACACGCATCACGATTGACTGGCCGTGGTTTGTTGGAAGAACACTGACACGAAGATCATATTGCTTTCCGTCTGCCGACGTGACTTGGATTCGACCATCTTGCGGACGCCTTCTTTCAGCGATATCCAATCGTGAAAGGATTTTAATACGAGAGAGAATAGAGCCGAGTAGTCGCCGAGGCGGACTATCTCGCTCTACCAAACGACCGTCCATCCGGTACCGGACGCGGACGCGATCTTCGAATGGCTCAATATGAATGTCACTCGCTTTGAGTTCCATGGCTTCAGAAATAATCAGGTTGACGAGTTTTACAACCGGAGCATCTGAGTCATCCTCTTGCGTTGCTTGTCGAGCCTGCTCTTCGACAGTTGTTTCCGTAAAATCAATGGCCGTATTTGTGAATTCTTGGAGTAAGGAGTCACCACTTTCACCGTCGATGATTCCGTAATGACGGTTAATCGCTTCAGAAATCTGATCACGGGGTGACACTGCCAGATCAACATTGGCATTGAGGATGAAGCGAAGTTTTTCTTGAATATCAATGTCTGTGGGATCACTTGTGACAATGGAAAGCGTATCCCCCTGCTGATCAATCGGAAAAATTGTATTTTCGCGAGCAACACTTTCAGGAAGTCGGTCAACGACTTCTTGAGGTACTTCCATGCCGCCAACATCGACGTATGGCAGCTTGTGGGCTTGGGCAAGTGCCCGCATGACCGAATCACTTTTTGCGTATCCGAGACGAACGACTTCCTCATGGAGTTGATTCCCAGATGACGAGGATGCCTTGAGCGCATCAGCCAACTGCTCATCACTGAGGATGTTGTCATTGATCAAAATTGTGACAAAGGGATCTGCAACCATAGATGTACAGGAATAAGGCTCACGATTGGTCTAAAAATACATCATCATGCTCATAGCCTGGGGCGCACGTACACAGGAAGATGAGTTCCTCTGTTCCTGTGTTTTTTATTGTGTGCCGCTGGCCGGGTGGGATGGCAATGGCATCACCTGGTGCAACTGAACGCACGTCATCGTCAATCGTCATGGACGCGTTTCCAGACAAAATGTAATAAATTTCTTCTGTTTTCTTATGGTGATGTGGAATCGTCGAGTTGCCAGGAGGCAGGCGGGCTTCAGCCAGACTCTGATTACGAATACCCGAGTTTCTGTGAGCCAACAACTCACGAATCGTTGAGCCGTCAACAGTCGTGAACGGGATCGTGTCGCTGTGATTTATGACGTCCATATACGAGAAGGATACCACACAACAAGAAAATGGAGGGAAGCGCACTATTTTGATACGTAGCCCCAGTAATTCTCAGGAAAACTGCTTTCGGTACAAGATGGCAGGAGTGATTGTTCTGCTGTCCCAGCCTTTTCCTGGAAGGTGTGTCGGGTCGAAATCATCACTGCTTTCAACCACGAACATACTTTCAGACGGGGCTTTGGCAGCGAGTGCATCAACAAGGGCCATGAGTTCTTGGATACGTTCTGAGAAGAAGCTCCATGGCGGTGACACAAACACCAACCAGGGCGTGCTTTCTGGAAGCGTCGGCATCCGCCGAGACCATAGTAAGACATCGCCTGGGAGAACCGTGGTGACGTCTTCGACCCCCAGTCGTCTCGCTGAACGCACGATCGCATCGGCTGTTGGGAAATGTCGTTCAGCAAAAATAGCTTGTGAAGCCCCTCGGCTAAGGGCTTCAAAACCCAATGCTCCGGTCCCTGCAAATAAATCGATGGCCACGGTCTGTTTGACCTTTGGCCCCACGAGATCAAAGAGTGTCTCACGAACCCGGTCCTTCATTGGGCGGGTACGCGAAGATGGTGTAAATTCAAGGGACTGTCCACGGAGTTTTCCACCTACAATACGCGGTGCGTGAGCAGCTTTTTCCGAATTAGACAATTTGTGGACACGGCTCATAAGAAGATACTGTAAAACACATCATGTATTCTGTCACGCACCTCCTTTGCCATGTGAGTATTCCTATGCCCAAGAGATTGATATGGATGATTGTAGTTCTTGCCGTCGTGAGCGCTAGCTATTCCTCAGAGCTACTGTCAGCTGAACCAGATCCCGGATTAAGCGCGAAGGCAACATTTGCCGAAGCACAAAAGGAGCTCCGTGAATATGTTGCGTTGCTCACAACCTTGCAGGCTGAATATCAGGAGCCCGGTGCTGACAAAGCCGCTATTGAAGCAAAGTTTAATGAGACAAAGAAAAAGGCTCAGTCTGCAAATGACCGACTTGAATCCTCGGCCTTCCTTGCCATCGCTGCTGATCCGGAAGATAAGTCAGTACTCGATGTGTGCGGTTCATTGATGGCAGCCGCCGTTCAGAAAGATGATCCCATGACTGTGCTGAAGCATGCACAAGAGCTGGATGATGCAGGTGTGAAAAACGGTGACATATCAATGATGGCTGCTGATTCAGCGATGAAGCTTTCGCTGCTGGATGACGCCGAAGCATGGCTTGCCAAAGCGGAAGAAGCCGGTGTCGATAAAGAAAAGGTTGCCGGTTTGACACAGGCCATTCAGCAGGATGCTGCAAAGGTGAAAGAAGAGATGGCTATCCGTGAAAAAGAAAAAGAAGCCGATGATCTTCCGCGTGTAAAGATCACCACATCAAAGGGCGATATCATCGTGGAGTTATTTGAGAATGAGGCTCCCAATACGGTTGCAAACTTTATTGAACTTGTTGAGAAGGGTTTCTACGACGGCACTCCGTTTCATCGAGTGATTGGAGGCTTTATGGCCCAAGGTGGCGATCCAACAGGCACTGGAAGTGGGGGGCCTGGCTATGTCATTGCATGTGAGTGCGACTCGCCGGATGCGCGAAAGCATTTTCTGGGCACCCTTTCGATGGCGCACGCAGGTAAGGACACAGGTGGATCTCAGTTTTTTCTGACGTTTGTCCCAACAGCCCATCTGGATGGAAAACACACGGCTTTCGGACGAGTGATCGAGGGATTTGACGTTTTGCCACAATTAATTCGTACGGAAGGAGCGCCTCGCGGAAGTGAACAAGATAAAATAGTTCAAGCAAGTGTTCTTCGAAAAAGGAATCACCCCTATGAGTCAAAAAAGCTTCCTGATCCGCGTGGCTAACCTGGCATTCGGACGAGTCCTTGTACCACTCGGTGTTGTGTTATTTTCGCTCTCTTTTTTTCTGCCAGGAGCCGCAGTTGTGAATGCGAATGAGTCCTCAGACAGCCCGAATCCTGCGCAAGAGCGTCGTCTGGAAGACAATGAGATTCCTGACAGTAATGTTGAGTGGCGCAAGCGGCTCACACCTGAGCAATTTGAAGTGACACGAAGGAAGGGCACAGAACGAGCCTTCACAGGAAAGTATTGGAATACAAAAACACCTGGAACATACCGGTGCATTTGCTGTGGAGAGCCACTCTTTCGATCGGACGAAAAATTTGAGAGTGGTTGCGGATGGCCAAGTTTCTTTGCTCCAATCGATGCTGAAACGGGTGATGTAAAGGGTGATGTGATTGCTGAGCATCAGGATCTGTCCCTCGCCCGTGTTCCAGGTTTCGGTGTTCGGACAGAGGTGACGTGTCGTCGCTGTGGAGCGCATCTGGGGCATGTCTTTGATGATGGCCCTCCACCAACCGGTTTGCGGTATTGCATTAATTCTGCATCCATCACACTCGACCCTCAAACGGCTGAGAAAAAAAACGAGAAAGATGGTGAAGCAAAAGAAAGCGAGGGAAAGGAGCAGTAGGTGCGATGTTCAGAGGCGATCTGCTCTTTCTAGCAAATAAACCCCGCCCAGTCCCAGGGTTCTGAAGACGTCTGAAGCCAACGAGACAAGTCTGTCTGGAGGGCGTCGCAATGTTTTCGTCGGTTTTGTGCGTTGTCTTTTTTCGGTCGAAATCCGATGCATGGAAGCGCATGCGGTTGGTGCCACCCATCATGAGGTGTTTCGTCTCTTTGCAATGACACGACAAGGAAATCCA
>CAXFJI010000161.1:0-6487 GCA_964003275.1 uncultured Planctomycetaceae bacterium | reverse complement strand
CAATCTATTGCAGCAGCGATCAGCAGTGACATATCAATTCAGTCTTTAGATAAAATTGAACTGGGACAAATATCATGTGGCCGTTGAAGCAACAGGGGTCTGTTCAGTTGCAATTGACTTTCTCATTTCTGTATCAGCCTGAAGATTTCTCAACTTGTAATAATCAAGAATACCTAATTGCCCCGCATTGAGTGACTCGGATACGGCTTTCGGGACCTCTGCCTGAGCTTCCACAAGCGAGGCTCGACTTTCCTCAATGCTTGCAATCATTTCCTGCTCCTTAGCCACAGCCATGGCTCGACGTCCTTCGGCTTTTGCACGAGCAACACGAGTGTCAGCTTCCGCCTGATCTGCCTGAAGGCGAGCACCAATGTTGGCACCGACATCAATATCAGCAATATCAATCGAGACAATCTCAAACGCTGTATTGGAATCGAGTCGGCGAGCAAGAACTGTTTTTGAAATGACATCAGGGTTTTCCAGAACATCAGAATGCTTTTCTGCTGAACCAATAGCAGAAACAATACCCTCGCCTACTCTTGCGATAATCGTTTCCTCTGTCGCACCACCGATCAATTGATTGAGGTTTGTTCGCACCGTAACTCGAGCACGAACTTTGAGTTGTATCCCATTCTTGGCCACCGCATCGAGAGATGTACGTCCACTCTTTTTGCCAGGACAATCAATAACCTTTGGATACACGCTTGTTTGAACTGCTTCACGAACATTTCGACCTGCTAGGTCAATTGCCGTTGCAAGTTTGAAGTCTAGCTCTTCGATGGCTGCTTTATTCGCTGCGATCAGTGCCTGCACGACCAATGGGACACGCCCTCCAGCAAGATAGTGAGCTTCAAGTGTTTGCCGAGTGATGCCTGATGCATCACTCAATCCAGCCTGTACTGCCATGATCTTACTTCGAACGATAACCGTTGGATTCACTTTTTTGAAACTCATGGCAACAAGATCAAACAAACCAATGCCTGCACTTGATGCATATGACTGAAGCCATAACCGAAGATATCGAGCCAGTACTGCAAACACCACCAAGAGGAGAAGCAGTCCAATGCCGAGAAGAATCAACATCAACATGAAAACACCCTTATCCAAGACAGCCAAAACACATTCGTCGTATTGTTCCGATAGATTCCACTCTCAAGAATCATTCGGCGAAGTCGAATAGTCAAGCACCGTTCTGGTCAAGATCATCAAATTTGAACGTTTCAAGCATTGATGAGAGGGGAGAATCATCCTCATGAACGTCCAATTGTTCATTTTCTTCACCATTTTTTGAGTGACCAGACGGTTTGGGCAGAACGGTTTGTACTGGCTGTACGGGGCCACTTTCCTCAACCGTATCACCGTCGACCATCCGAACTACCAGTGACATCCCCTGTACACCCACAACCTCAATGGCAGTCCCTGCGGGAATTGCACCACTTTCACTCATTGCTTTCTGAACAGTCTCGCTCACATTAACTGTTCCCCAAGGCAGGAGTTCGTCAACCGCATGGCCACGTCGACCAATACATTCTCTCAGTTCTTTACGTCTATCCATGGCAGGAAGTACCTCCATTGGATCTGGGGGTGGAGGCAGCACTCTGCGGCCAAGAGTGGTATTCGGAAACCAGCGAAATGCTAACGCTAATGTTGCTGGAACTGCTAGAACACTGACGCCAAAAACCATAAGTCCTGCTGCAATACTGATTTGAAAAAAAGCCATACCAATGGCAGATACAATCGCAGCAACGCTCACAAATCCCAGGACGCCACCAGACGGTACAAAGACCTCTAACATCATGACGGCCAAGCCCGCACACAACAGCAACACCACCCACAGAGTTGCATTCATGATGAATAATTTTCCTCTCGAATCATGTCTCCAATGAACGAACCATAATTCGTCGTCCTTTTACTTCAACAACACGCACTGGTACGCCTGGCTCAATCAAGTCATCATCAGCAAATACGTTGTACACACTTCCTGACAATCTGGCCTTGCCAGCCGGAGCAAGGCGTGTTGTTGTTATTCCCTCAATGCCAACAAGTTCATCTGTCATCTCTGAATGAAACGTGTCGTTACTGTTTGGTGGGGGAAGGAGAACGTTTCTCAAGACAGGTGTGGCTGGCAGCCAACGCCGTACTACAGAGGCAAAAAGTGCAACTCCCATAACCGCACCTAAGAGACCAAGAAGCGACCAACGTAATTGACGCATCTGGTAATCGTTAGCTGGCACGATGAATGTCTGACTCGCTAGCACTAATGATGAAATGACAAGTACTCCACCTCCCAGCCCAAGAACTCCAAAGCCCGGCAGCACAAAGATTTCAGCTGCGACACAGAACACACCAGCAATGAATAACATCACCTCAAGCCAACCGGCAGTACCGTGAAGATACTGACTCCAGAAATAGATAATAAAGGCAACCATCGCTACAAACCCACCCAAACCAAGACCAGGCGTTTGTAGCTCGATATACAAACCTGCCCCTCCGATAAATAATAGGATCCATGCCAGACTGGGACTGGCAAGGGCATCGAGTAACGTATCACTCCATCTTGGTTCGGCAAACGGGATATCATCAGTAAGACCATAGGCGTCTCGTAATCCGCCAAAACTATCCACGAGATGAGTCACAAGTCCCATCTTCTCTGCTGTTTGTCCAGTCAGTTGAAGTGGCCCTACACCAACTCGATCTCCGACTTCCCATAATTCTCGGTCTCTGAGAGAGGCAAGCTCTTCTTCACTGAAGTATTCAACACGGCCTGTTGTAGACTGAACAGCTCGCTCAATAGTGATCCCAGGAAGAGCAAGAGCAACGGGTAACGACCATGATATTCCGCGAACACCAGCGACTCCGTCCCTCCACGCAATAGCTACGGCCTGTGCCTGACGATCACTCAGCGTGGCTGCTCCCTCACCCCCAAGAACTGCCTCTGGGTGCATAACAAGCTCATCACACGCCATCGCTATTAGAGCCGCATCAGACCTCGCTTCACGAGGGACATACGCAACAGTGCGCACTTCAGAAGCTTCGAGTTCAGCAAGCCATGTTGATAAAATAATACTCTGATTTGGTGATCCACCCGGGCTGTCAATGCGCAAACACAAAAAGTTAGCACCCGAATCTAAAGCTTGAGCAAGACGTGCTTTTGTTCGAACGATTGTGTCTGCTGTGATTGGCCCTCGGATGGCCACGACTGCTGGCTGCCAACCTCCGTCAGATTTTGCATCGACCCTCAGTGAAACGTCATCGATGCCTAATCCTTTTGCCACATCCGCTGGTGTTGTTCCTAGCCGAGCAACAAATCCCATCTCACGACCTTGGCGACCTGTCATCTCAAGTGGCGTCGGTCCTACTGCTTCTGTCTCCAGCACGGTCACTGATTCCCTTAACGCCGGGAGTTCCTGAACTGTCACATATTGCTCACCATCCTCAGTAGACGCTCGAATAACTTTTGAGGCTGGATCAAGGAAGCCCAAGGCAACCGCAGGCGGCACTGTTTTGCGGCGAAGGGCAATCTCCCGATAGGCTGCCCGCATGGCATCATCGATGACTGGTTCATTCGCATTCGCTGGTCCTAACATTGCGTTTGCTGGCATGATGATCTCCTCACAGGCAAGCGCCGCGAGAACCGCATGTCCCTTGACACCATTCGGCAGGAAGGCAACTGTCTTGACCCCAGACAAACGTTCACTCGTCAGAAATCTGGCTAAATCAAGTGATCGCCCAAAATCACTCCCCAACTGACCGTCATCATCAGGATTATTGAATCGAATGACGAGTACCCCACGGACAGTTGGGTCTTCCTTCAGGGTCTCCAGATTTTTCAAAATCGCTGATTCGAGTTGAACGTCACGATTTCCTGTAATTGGCAACCGCAACGTGAGCATCAATCCAGATGGCGTTTTCGCAGGAGCAGCGAACGATTGGCACTGCAAAAGTGTGATAACTAACGCCAAAACGAGGATTCTTCCCCAAAACCAATCTCGTGACAAACGCATCACTGCCCCGCTATATGGGATTTTCCTCTTTAACACTTCCACACGAGGAATTCTAAAATGCAACCCTCAAGAGTCAAAAACAAGAGCGACTCTCGCTATACTAATTCAGTATGAAACCCGAAACTACTCCCCCCACTTTGAAGTCATCCCTTACTTCTGAACTCATCGATCTTGTCAGAGAAAAATCCCTCAAGCGGGGTACGTTCACGCTTGCGTCAGGGAAAACTGCATCTTATTACCTCGATGCCAAACAGGTGGTACTTGATGCCCATGGATCGATGGTGGTCGGAAGAGCGATTCTCGAACGCCTCACTCACCACGGCTGCCTGCCACAGGCAGTTGGTGGCATGTCTATTGGTGCTGATCCGGTAACCAGCGCCGTTGTAACCATGGCAGGAGTTGCGGACATCCCAATGAAAGGCTTCATGGTTCGTAAGGAGGCAAAGGGACATGGGATGCAACGTTATGTTGAGGGCCCCGTTGAGCCAGGACAGCATGTCGTCGTTTTAGAAGATGTGATTACAACAGGTGGATCTTCACTCCTTGCCATTGAACGAATACAAGAATTTGGTTTGGTTGTTGATCGAGTCATCACTGTTATTGACCGTCTTGCAGGAGCTGAAAAAACCTTAGCAGCGCAGGGCATACCTCTTGAATCTTTGGTGACTATTCAAGATCTAGGACTTTCTCCGGAGTAGTTGTGCCTCATGACGGGGCTCTTTCGATTTTACGTGTTCGTCTTTCTCGCAGTCGCTATCTCTGCGCCCGTGCTGGCTACACCAAGTGACGATCACATTGCAAAACTGATTGAGCAGTTAGGAGATCCTCAGTACGGCCGTCGTGAACAAGCTGCTGCAAAGCTTGATGATCTAGGCGTTGCCGCGATTGATCAATTACTCGCAGCAGCTGAAATGAGTGATGATCTTGAAGTCGCTTTACGCGCTGGTTGGCTAGCAGATTCTATACCCGTAGATGATCCAACCGACTCATCAGAGGCACAAAAACTTCTGAAAGACTACAAATCCAAGCCACTTGCAAAACGTGTGCTGCTCATGCATTGGTTGCTCAGGTTGGATCATGATACTGGAATCACTCCTTTAGCACGGATTGCCCGCCTCGATCGTGACCTGACCGCCTCTCGGGTGGCCACAGCTCTCCTTGTTCGTGAATGGACTCCTAACAATCCATATTGGCAAGACCTAACAGAGCACATTACTACCGGTCTTGGGCGTAGCCAACGACCAACGTCTCAACTACTGATGCAAGTTCTGAGTTATAGTCGGGCTGATTCTTCTAACGATCGACAAAAAGCTTTGGAACAATCCAAAACATTTATCGACTTGTTAGATCGTGCCCGGCCGTCCGATGAAACTGCCTCTGTCACTCAAGATACTGAAGATGGTGAAAGTTCTGCCGCCATTACTCGTGACCTCGGCCAAACAACACAAAGAATTTTTGAACGTTGCCTTGTCCTGATGCTGATCGACGCTGGAAAACCGACAGAAGCACGTGACATTGTAAAACAGTCCTTTAGAGACTTTCTTTCAACCGAAGACAGCCCACTTCAATCTGCATCGAATCTTGCAGATACAATGATCTGGGCAGCCGCTCATGGACTTCCTGATGTTGTTGATGATATTCCAACGAATGCGGATCAAGCGATTCTGAATAACTCGATATTCCGTTTTGCTCAGGCAATCTGTGAACGAACGCGAAATAATGAGCAAAAAGCTGAACAACTCGCAAGAACCGCTTTTGATGATCAGGATATGGATTTTGTCGATCGTCTTCGAGCTGGCATCCTGCTTGCAAAGTGGGGAGCTGGTGATTGGGCCACACGTGAATACACAGCTGTTGTTGACGACGATGAATCCCCGCCCCAACAACAGGTGCTAGCGTCGGTGATGTATGCCGAGTTTCTCCATGACCGTGGACGGGATGGTGAGGCGGCGGGTGTCTTGGAGAGATGTGTTGGTGAGGACGCAGGTCCACGCCAACCGGCACTTGAGCAAATTGGCCGTGATCCTGCCCTAACGAAGTCTCGTGCAAATTATTTCCGTGCGTGTGCTGCAAGAGAGGCCGGTGATAAAGAAACGGAGCGACGACTTCTTGAACAAGCCTCTTCAAAAAATGCTCCGGATGTAGATGCGCTTATTGCACTGTATAAGCTCCACAATACCCCTGCTGAAAAGGAAGCCGCCCTCAAGCGAATTCGTTCTGCTCTTGCCCGGATGGAAGAAGATATCAAACAGATCCCAGAAGACCCCAATCCCTACAATGAATATGCATGGCTCGTATCCAATACGGAAGGAGATATCTCAAAAGCTCTTCGTTACTCTAAAATTTCACTCCGCAAATCATTCGACAGTGCAAGTTATTTAGATACGCTTGCTCATTGCTACGCAGCCGCAGGTGACTACCCCGAGGCAATTCGTACACAGACACTTGCTATGCGACACGAACCTCATAGTCAGTTGATCCAG
>CAXFJI010000160.1:0-6488 GCA_964003275.1 uncultured Planctomycetaceae bacterium | reverse complement strand
AAGCTGTTAACTTGGCATATACAGACAGCGTTTTGTTTGCTGTACCAATAGTGAGTACGAGCCCTTCAGGCGGCCACGTTATAGATTTACAGGCAATATTTTTCACAGACCTTCCGCAGATCTCTCAATCCCTTTCAGGATTTTCATTCTCACGCGACCGTTCGACATGGGCCAGTGTGAAAGGATTTTCAGATAACGTTGAACTTCAGGTAGCTGCCACCTACGCCTCCAGTGGCAAAACACAGTTCGAAACTGTACCTGATAGTCGTGGTGCAACGATTACGGTTCATTACTCACTGAGTCTCTTGCCACAAAACAACTACAAGCCACGCCTTGCTGATGACCGAGTTGGCTATTTTATTACGGCTCTCAAGGACTTTTCTCAAAACGTTGATACGGATCGATTCGTTCGATACATCAATCGTTGGAAACTTGAAAAAGCTGATCCGAAAGCAGCTCTCTCACCTCCCAAAAAACCTATTGTTTTCTGGATTGAGAACACCGTTCCCTTTCGCTATCGCCAAGCCATTCGCGAGGGCATCGAGGCATGGAATGCAGCTTTTGAAAAAGCCGGATTTGAAAGTGCGATTGAAGTCCGCCAACAGCCAGACACAACAGACTGGGATCCTGAAGATGTGAACTACAACACATTTCGCTGGATCACCGCAGGAGCCGGTTTTGCGATGGGGCCTTCTCGGGTCAATCCACGAACGGGACAAATTCTTGATGCCGACATCATCTTTGATGCCGACTTTCTACAGTATTGGCGAACAACCTACGAAACATATACACCGCAGTCGATTGCTGCTTTGACAAATGGATCTCAGGCGCATGCTCCCTTCAGTCGTAGTCTCCATGGCCCGAATTGCGAATGCAGGCTCTTTGACGGACATGCTCGTGAAACTGCGTTAGCAGCAACTGCTCTCGCTGTCGCAGCCCCTAAACTTTCCGAAAAAGAGCGAGAGAAACTTCTCGTCCAAGGCCTGAAGCAGGTCGCCATGCACGAGGTTGGCCACACGTTGGGGTTGCGTCACAACTTCAAAGGCAGTGCGCTGAAAAGCCTTGCTGAATTCAATAATGTTGCAAAGACCCAAGTGGAAGGTGGCAGTACCAGCGTGATGGACTACATTCCGGCAAATATTATGCCGTCAAATAGGACTCAGGGAGACTACTACTCAGCTGTGCTTGGTCCATATGATTACTGGGCAATTCAATATGGGTATACACCAGTCTCTGGGACGTCTCCATCTACTGAGCGACCGGAGCTCGAAAAAATTGCAGGACAAAGTGGTCAACCAGCCTTTGCGTATGCAACCGATGAAGACACTGAATCGTATGATCCTGATCCATACTCGAATCGTTTTGATCTTGGAAAAGATCCCATCGAATTTGCAACGATACGCGCCGAACTCGTTGCTGAAGTCATTCCAAAAATTGCTGACAGGTTCTCAACAGTGGACCCGAAGACTGGAGCTGGGGGATATAATCGTGTTCGTCAGGCATTTGGTGTCCTTCTTGGAGCGCATGGGAAGGCAATGTTTTTTGCAGCTCGCCTTGTTGGTGGTCTTGAAGCCTCACGCAGTCACAAAAATGATGCCAATGCTCCGCCCCCCTTTCGTGTGATTTCATCAGAAAAGCAACGTGACGCATTGCAGCTACTCGAAGAAAAAATGTTTTCTGAAAAGCCTTTTTCATTTCCACCTGCTCTGTTAAATCAACTCGTGAGTACACGTTGGAGTCATTGGGGTGCCACAGCGGTTCCGAGAGAAGATTACCCTATCCATGAAGTCATACTTGATTGGCAGGACCAAATCCTGAGTCAACTCCTTAACAGCACCACACTTACACGGATCCGTGACAGTGAACTTAAAGTGGTAGGGGAAGAGGATGTCTTCACCACTGCAGAACTTTTTGATCGACTCAGCAAGGCAATCATGACTGAGCTCGATTCATTGAAACCGGATGACTTTGATTTTCAAAACCCGGCCATTGGGAGTATACGTCGTGGACTGCAACGAACGTACATTAGCAGACTCGCCCGTCTTGCAATGGGATCAACAAAATATCTGCCTGACGCGCAAGCACTAGCGAGCATGCATCTCCGCAACATTGATGCATCCATTGAGAAACTATTGTCCAATGAAGACCTGCGACTCGATGATATGTCCAAAGCGCATCTTCTTGAACTTCAGGCTCGTATCGCTACCGTGCTTTCCGCTGAACTCAATTTAATGCAACCCTAGTGCCTGCTCATCTTTTGAGCGAAGGATGGTTTGCCTGCAGTTAGTTAGAAGCTCTGGCAACCTGACATCTGCCAGGAGGCGAGATAGAAGCTTTGCACTGGCAACCAGAGCGACACTCCTATCACTCATTCGATGTGCCGGGATTTCTTACTCCTCCCGTGACAATCAGGCGATCAGCCTCTACAAATATGGAACCTGTTACATCGGAAAAGGGCATAAGGACTCAGGCATGGATGGTCGCAATGAATTACTACTCGTATCACCCGACCTCATGTCGACGAGCCGTATCGCTGGGCTAGCCCGTGACATTGGCATGCATATCGAGACGCTACGAAACCTCAGAGATTCACCGAAGGGAGGACCGTTTTCATATGTCTTGATTGATTTACAGTCTGTCCCTGGAAATGTAACTGATATTATTTTGCGTATTCGGTCTGTTCTCGACAGTCTGCCAACACAAGCAGAGATACCATATCGCCTCATTGCTTTTGGGCCACATGTTCACAAACAAAAACTCGAGGAAGCACTTGCAGCCGGAGTAGATGCTTCCGTCAGCCGGGGTGAACTGTTTGGAGGATTTTCCGGGCTGCTTGATAAATGGTCGTCATAGCAATCAGGTGACTTCATCGACGACAACCTCGTCAAGCTCAGTACCATCAACATCTTGACGAAGCAAAAAGTAGGCTGCGGTGGCAATAGACCAAAAATAACCCCAACCGAATGCGCCGAGCAGCCATTCAAGTCCTCGGGTCCAAAAAGCAATGGCCTGCATGCCCCAGGGCTGAACACAATCACCAGCTACACACTCCTGAATCCCTTGGAGAACAACTATCGTGCGATCATGTCCCATCCCAAAACTGGCAGCCCATAATGCCAGTGCGCCAGTCGCTTCGGCTAGCACTCCGGCAGCCGCAAATGCAGGAAGAGCAACAATGAATGCAATAAAGCCATAGAAGGCAACATGTAATGGTCGCTGATAAAAATATGAAAAAGATGTTGAAATTGCCTGAAAACTATCACCTTGCTCAACACCGATCGTGGCGATCATAAGAGGCCAAGCAACCACCATACCAATGACTAAGATTGCAAGAACAACTGCACCCAGCAAAACAATCGGCCACACTGCACCAGCAATGGCTAACCCGATATCCATCCGCATCAGCAGCCCGAGCAGTGCCCCCGGAATGGAAAGCACAAGGATCCCAATAAAAATAAAACAAACAGCACTAAAAGAAGAAAGCCATTTTTGTGATCCATAGCGAAGACCACCAATGAGTCCCGGTGCTTCTTCTCCAACAAATGAAAGGGCAACATGCCTGGAAATTGCTGTACCAAAGATGGACCACACGAGCACAAACCACCCAAGACGAATCAGGGCGCCAAGTGTGACCTGAAGCGATGATGACGGCATAAAAGGCAACGTGACGAGCCTCACTACACCTACACCATCCGCAGATAAAACCTTTGCTCCCTCTTGAAGAGCCTGCACAGCACGAGCACTCAACGATAAACCCTGAGTACGATAAACCCTGAGTACGAAGAAGTTCTTGGTCACTTGTCTGAACACCCTCCACTTGTGTTACTGAGGTTTCCCAAACTGCTTCTGGCACGAGACCAAGGTTGTCACTGACTGACCAACCAGCCCAGGTGGCCAATGCACCAAGGGCAGCTAAGAGAATGACTGATGGAGAAAATGCAGCAGCCGCTCCACGGAAAAGAAGCCACCAGGGCAGGGCCTCACTCCATTGGATACTACTGACCACACGACGGCCCGATTCCTCACTGCCAGAAGACATAAATCACCTCATTCGTTGACTTGGATGGTTTGGAGTATACGGCTGATTGGAGAAAACATGAAAATCACTGTGTTTCCGAAAAAGACTAAATAACGCTGAAATGCGTCACCCATCATGATTCAGCATCCTCGAGACCTGTTTTTTGGACTTCCGGGACAGCGTATGTCTCGTCAAGCCACCGGCCAAGATCGACCAATCGGCACCGCTCACAACAAAACGGTTTCGAAACCGCAGTCTCACCCACAACTACCGACTGACACACAGGGCAGCAGGCCATAACAACACCTTCAATCAGACTTCTTTGTTTCAGAACTTTTCTTTTCGCTCCCCTGACCGGATGTTCCATTCGACTTTTTTTTGGTGTCCGCTGCTGCTGCTTTCTTGTATGAATCACTTCGATAATCGGTTTTATAAAAACCTGATCCTTTGAACATAATCGCCCCACCAGCCCCGATAAGACGCCGCAGCTTTTTTTTGCCACACTCCGGACAAGTCTTTTTCACTGAATCTGTCATGGACTGAAAAAGTTCAAAAGAATGCCCACAAGCGTCACAGACATAATCATAGGTTGGCATGGGGGCTCCCTTTCTCTTCAGTTCTCAAGACTGTGCAGCAACAATAACCTGAGCCGGCCGAACAACACGATCATGTAACTTATACCCTCTGCTTGTAGTGCCAACAATGGTTCCTGGAGAAACATCATTCGATGGCTGCTGCAGTATTGCTTCGTGAACAGTTGGATCAAAGACTGTTCCGTCAGTCTTGATCGTGCTACAGCCGTGGGACTCTAAGAGCTTTTCTATTTGTTGTGCCATCATGCGAAAACCTGACCTCAAACTGTCCACATCTGAGGTATTCTCGCTAGCCTCAATCGCTCGTAAGACATTATCAAGCACCGGCAGTAGATCTCTTAAGAGCTCAATCTCTCGATATCTTTGGGCATCTTCGTATTCCCGCCGAGAACGTTTGCGGTAGTTTTCAAGTTCCGCCTGAGTTCGAAGAAGTCGCTCTTGAAGTTCATTCACTTCTGATTCAGCTGCAACTGCCCCTTCGGGTGTTGACGGCTGTTCGGTCTCGCTATCTTCCGACGGTGGCGTCTCGCGATTTGACTTCTCTTCACTCATGTCGCCTCCTCATCAGGTTGCTTGTCACTCCCCTGAAAGTACTCTGCTAAACGACTCAAAAAACTTGAACGGTGGGGACTAACAGCCTTTTGTTCCTCTGCAGCAAAGTCCCGCAGTAATTCCTCTTCTCGAGCTGATAGTGATTTGGGAACTTCAACATCTACATGAACATGTAGATCTCCTATCCCTCTCCCTCGAATTTCTGGCATTCCAAGGCCACGAACACGGATTATATCGCCTGGTTGAGTGCCTCGTTTTATCTCAAGTGGCTTTGCGCCATCAAGCGTTGGAACATCAACCGTAGCCCCCAAGGCCGCTTGACAAAACGTAATCGGAACCCGACAGTGCAGGTCGCGCGCATCTCGCTTCAAAAAAGGATGCTCTTCAATGACAACAGAGCAGTAACAATCGCCAGGAGGTCCGCCATAGAGCCCCGGCTCACCTTCGCCAGCCAGTCGAACGCGAACATCGTTATCAACACCGGCAGGAATTGTCACCTTTCTTTCAACATGCTCGTCCTTGAGCCCGACACCGGCACATTCTGAACACTTGTCACGAATTATTTTACCAACGCCCCGACACGACGGGCATGTTGTTTGGAGACGAAATACTCCAGCTGACTGAATAACTTGTCCTTGCCCTCCACAGTACTCACAGGACTGCGGCTGGGTTCCTTTTTTTGCACCGCTACCATCACACTCGGTACACGATTCATGCCGGCTGAATACAACAACTTTATCAGCTCCGCGAGCTGCCTCAACAAGCGAAAGGTTTACCGCGCAGCTAACATCACGCCCTTTCCGGGCGCGAGTACCGCGATTCCGGCCACCACCAAAGGCATCACCAAACACGCCTCCACCAAACAGGTCACCAAACGCTTCAAAGATATCTGAGAAATCATTGAACTCATGACGTCCACCTCCCTGTACGCCGGCATGCCCATGGCGATCATACCGATCACGAAGTTGCTCATCAGACAATACCTCGAATGCCTGTGCCGCTTCCTTAAACTTGACCGCGGCCTCATCATTTCCAGGATTTTTATCTGGATGAAATTTGATAGCCAATTTGCGATAGGCAGCAGTAATTTGAGCGGATGTTGCCGTCCGCTCGATACCAAGCACTTCGTAAAAACAACGCTGCCCGATCACCTCACAGTGCCTTCAGGACGTGGCTTCTTCGCCTCTTCCTTCTCCAAATTGGTCACAAGTGCCTCAGTTGTCAGCATGAGCCCAGAGATACTGGCTGCATTTGTAAGGGCAACTCGCACCACCTTGACTGGATCAATAATTCCAGCCTTCAACATGTCGACGTACTCACCTTTG
>CAXFJI010000159.1:0-6508 GCA_964003275.1 uncultured Planctomycetaceae bacterium | reverse complement strand
GTAGAGAGTTGTTGTAGCATGGGTTGTTCCAGAGACATTATTTGTTTTGACGTGAGACGTCTTAGGACGACGAGCACAGTGATATTCCTAGTGAGTATCGTCATGGGTCTTCGATTTTGTTCTGCGGACACTGTGCCCAAGACACTCTCTTTCAATAAAGATATTCGTCAGATTCTCTCAGATAATTGTTTTGCATGTCACGGCCCTGACCAGCGCATGCGGCAGGCTGGCTTGAGACTTGATAGAGCTGATGGTGCTCAGGCAGCACTTGATAGTGGTGCTCGTGCTATTGTTCCTCATAAGGTTGATTCAAGTGAACTCATTGCTCGAATCACGTCCCTCGATGCTGATGTTGTGATGCCTCCACCAGAGGCAAAGCATGGGCGTCTTTCTCCTGCTCAGGTCAACACCCTCAAACAGTGGATCACTGAGGGCGCCTCATATGAGTCACATTGGTCCTTTGTTGCACCGACAAAACCTCGGGAAGGCAATGTCACAAACAGTATCGATGCTCTTGTTGAAGAGCGTCTTGCTCGACGGGGGCTTACCCGGCAGCCAGAAGCCGACAAAGTGACACTTCTTCGGAGAGCAAGCTTTGATATCACAGGATTGCCTCCGACCGGAGATGACGTTCAAACATTTATTTCAGACAGTTCCCCCGACGCGTACGAGAAAGTTCTTGACCGATTATTTGCATCTCCACGATATGGTGAGCGCATGGCTGTTGATTGGTTGGATCTATCCCGATACTCCGATAGTTATGGTTTTCAGAGAGATCGTCCTCGGCCAACGATGTGGCCTTGGCGTGATTGGGTCATTCAGGCGTTCAATAAGAATCTTCCTTGGCACCAATTTACAGTATGGCAACTAGCTGGTGATCTTTTGCCGAACGCGACGGATGAACAAGTTCTCGCGACGGCCTTTAACCGACTGCATCAACAGGAAGCAGAAGGCGGGTCTGTTGAGGAAGAATATCGTGTGAACTATGTGAATGATCGTGTGACAACCTTTGGGACAGCATTTTTAGGAATGACGCTTGAGTGTTGTCGGTGTCATGACCATAAGTACGATCCCATTTCACAAGAAGAATACTACTCACTCTTTGCATTCTTTGATGACATTGATGAGGCAGGACTGTATTCCTTTTTTACATCAGCAACACCGACACCGAAGATGCGTTTGCTCGATAATGATGCCAGAATCAGACTTGCACAGGCTGAGGAGATGTGTCGTGATGCGGTAGAGAGATTAGAGGCATCTGAAGAAAAACTGCGCATCCGCATAGAAGACTGGATTGAGAAGCGTACGGATATGCCAGCAGCACTGCTCTCCGATGGTATTGGTGGAATCCCAGATGAATTGGTTCGGTATGACTTCAATCGCCGCAGGCATGACATGCGGTTTGCCAACCTGCTTCCGAGAAGAAGAGAAGCAAACACTGATGACGACAAGAAAAACGGCAAGGATGCGAAAAACGAAAAGGACAAGGAAAATGACGGATCTGCATCCGCACCGGCAGCGATCTCGCTTGTTGCAGGAAAATATGGGCAGGCTGTCAGACTCACTGGTGATCATCCAGTGTCGACATCAGTTGGTAATTTTCACCGCAGCGACCCCTTTACAGTGTCCCTGTGGTTATATGCACCTCAAGCATACAAACGAGCAGTTGTTTTCCATCGTTCAAAAGCTTGGACAGATGCTGCGAGTCGTGGCTATGAGTTGCTTCTGTTGGATGGATGCCTCCGGTGGTCACTGATTCATTTCTGGCCGGGTGACGCAGCAAGCGTTCGAATGAAAGAACCGTTGCCACTTGATGAGTGGGTTCATGTCACAGTAACAAGTGACGGGTCTGGCAAGGCATCTGGCCTTCAGATATGGATGAACGGGAATCGTGTTGCTGTCCACCATGAACGGGACACTCTGACTGGTGACATTAGGGGTGGCGGAGGCGACTCAATTACCATCGGCCAGCGTATGCGCGATATGGGATTCAAGAATGGTCGCGTTGATGACTTTCGTGTCTTTGATCGTCAACTGTGTCCGCTTGAAATACGAGAACTTGTGAGGCCTGGAGAGATTCAATCAGCCCTTGCAGATGGTAGCTCGAGAGAACTTCTGACAGGCTATGTTGGATCATCTTTTGACGAAGAAGTTGTTTCACACAGAAAGGCGCTTAATGCTGCCCGTCGCAATGCGATTGATCTCGGAGAAAAACAGAAGGAAATCATGGTCATGCAGGACCTTCCTGAAGCGAAGGTGGCATATGTGTTGAATCGTGGTGCATACAACAGCCGGGGGAAAGTTGTGGATCCTGATGTTCCATCCATCCTCCCGCCGTTTCCAGATGATCAGCCAAGGAATCGCCTGGGGTTGGCAAGATGGTTGATAGATCCAGATCATCCGCTTCTTGCACGAGTGACTGTAAATCGTGTGTGGCAGGCGTTATTTGGTGTAGGCCTGGTGCTCACGCCAGAGGATCTTGGAAGTCAGTCGTCCCGTCCAGAATATCCAGACGTACTTGATCTCTTGGCGTGGAAGTTTTCACATTCACAATCAGAGGGTGGTCTCGGCTGGGATCTCAAATGGCTCATGAAGACGATCATGATGTCCAAGACCTATCGCCAACAAAGTTTCGGTGATGTGCAAACAATGGTGGATGATCCGCAGAATACATGGTTGGCTCGTGGCCCAAGGCATAGATTGTCAGGAGAAATGATTCGGGATGGGCTGTTGGCTGCCAGCGGTCTTCTGGTAGAAAAAATTGGTGGTCCCCCAGTCAAGACATATGACATGCCAGAATCCTTTAAGCCAACGAAGGCAGATACTGGTGATGCCCTGTATCGTCGAAGTCTCTATACCTTTTGGCGGCGGTCTGGGCCTGCGCCTGTGTTAGAAGCATTTGACGTTCCCAATCGTGTTGTTTGTGTTGCCAAACGGGACACAACAAACACGCCGTTACATGCACTCGTGCTGTTAAATGCACCACAATTTGTAGAGGCTGCTCGCGTGCTTGCGTCACGATTAATTGTGGCATGTGACGGACGACTTACCGTTGCAGCTGAAAGGGCATTTGAGCGCCTTACCAGTCGGAAGCCTCTTGAAGCAGAGAAACACATCATCAAGAAAATGATTGCCGAGCAGAAGGCGTGGTATGACGCGCACCCTGATGATGCAAAAAAGTTTGTTGCAGTCGGGTATACAAAGCGTGACGATCAGTTGTCTGATATTGACGTTGCTTCTCTTGCAAGCGTGATTAACGCATTTATGAATTTTGACGGAAGTGTGGTGAAGCGATGAGCGTGCAGTCACCTGTAGGAACACACAATCAGTGTCCATTAAGTCGCCGTGATTGGCTTCAGTCATTTGGTATGGGGTTTGGTGGAATCGCCTTGGCTGGAATGCTGGAGCAAGAGGGAACTGCAAATCCTCAGGTTGATCCTCGACGGATAATGCAAGAAACCAGAGGCGGGGTTCTCACCACATTCCATACCCCTCCGAAGGCCAAGCGGGTTATTTATCTTTTTCAGTCTGGCGGGCCGTCGCAGCTTGACCTCTTTGACTACAAGCCATTACTGGTTGAGAAGTCTGGTGAACAACTTCCTGAAAGCGTACGTGGCACACAACGGTTGACCGGAATGTCAGGTCATCAAAGTTCGATACCACTTGTCGGTTCACCCTTTCGGTTTTCTCAGCGAGGGCAATGCGGTGCGTGGGTGTCCGATCTTCTGCCTCATACGGCGAAGATAGCGGATCGCCTTTGCTTTATGAAAGCAGTGTTTACGGAAAGTATTAACCATGGTCCTGGCGTCACATTCATGCAAAGTGGTTCTCAGATTCCTGGTCGTCCGAGTATTGGGGCATGGCTGGATTACGGTCTTGGTGCCTCCCAAGATAATTTGCCTTCTTTTGTTGTGCTGCTTACGAAGGATAAGGGTGGGCAGCCATTAATGAGTCATCTCTGGGGGGCGGGTTTCCTCCCAGCAAGTCATCAGGCTGTTCGTTTTCGATCTGGTGAAGATCCAGTTCTGTATGTCAACAATCCACAAGGCGTATCAAAAGAGAGCCGTCGTCGTGTGCTTGAGGGCTTGAGGCAACTTCATGAGCATGCATTGATTGATCGACCGGACGCAGAAATTCATGCCCGTATACACAACTATGAAATGGCTTTTCGCATGCAGGCGAGTGTTCCTGATGTGACCGATTTTTCAGATGAGTCCAAGAATGTGTTGGACATGTATGGCCCAGATGCGCAGTCACCAGGGAGTTTTGCAGCAAACTGTCTTCTGGCAAGACGTCTTGCGGAGCGCGGTGTGCGGTTTGTTCAACTCTATCATCCCGGGTGGGATCAGCATGGTGGTCTCAAGCGTGGGCTTGCTCGGCAGTGCAAAGAAACAGATCGGGCGTCTGCTGCACTTGTTCAAGACCTTGCTCAGCGAGGCATGCTTGATGACACGCTTGTGGTATGGGGTGGTGAATTTGGGCGCACAAACTACTGTCAGGGCCTCTACCGGCCAGGAGGTGATTTTGGGCGAGATCACCATCCGCGATGTTTCACGATGTGGATGGCAGGTGGCGGAATAAAGCCCGGAATAAGCTGGGGCAACACATGTGATTTTGGGTACAATAGAACGGGAGGAGGCGTGCATGTTCATGATTTTCATGCAACGATGCTTCATCTTCTTGGAATTGATCATGAACGGCTTACGTACAAGTTTCAGGGTCGCAGATATCGTCTGACCGATGTCCATGGGAAAGTCGTAAAAGAGCTCTTATTATGATTATCCGACTGACTTTTTTGTGTGCTGCTTTGATAGGTAGCTTGGCTGTGATGCAGTGTAGTTGCTTCGGAGACAACGGAGCTGACGTACCACACGTCAGCTTTTTCAAGGACATTCGGCCCATTCTTCAGGCAAAATGCCAAGGTTGCCATCAGCCTGCAAAGCCCGAGGGTGGATATGTCATGACAACGTTGCAAAGCATGACGATAGCAGGTGATTCGGGACGTATTGGAATCGTTCCAGGGAAGCCTGAAAAGAGCTTTATTATTGATCAGGTTACGCCTGATGCAGATGGTCATGCTGCGATGCCGCAGTCAGGCCAGCCACTTGTTGCATCAGAAATTGATCTTATTCGACGTTGGATAGAAGCAGGAGCATATGATGACACGCCAGAGAGTGCCGGGCAGAAAATCGATACCGATCACCCTCCCGTCTACAGTCGACAGCCTGTGATTACAAGCCTTGACTTCTCCCCAGATGGTCGGTGGTTAGCGGTCACAGGTTTTCATGAAGTGCTGCTCTTTGATACAGCCAATCTTACGGCAGAAAAAGGTCAACCAGATAAACGTTTTGTTGGACTCTCTGAGCGCGTTGAGCGGGTGAGGTTTTCACCAGATGGCTCAAAACTGCTTGTCACTGGTGGCAATCCTTCTCGCATGGGTGAAGTTCAGATTTGGGACGTCAATGATGGAACATTAATTCAGTCGGTGCCTGTCTCATTCGACACCGTTTTTGGAGGATGTTGGTCTCCCGATGGAACGGTTGTTGCATTCGGATGTACTGATAACACCATTCGAGCTATTGATGTCTCTACTGGTGAGCAGGTGCTATATCAGGGAGCGCATGAAGATTGGGTCCTCGACACTGTGTTTGCTCCCAAAGGAGATCATATCATCTCAGTGGGGAGAGATATGACAGTAAAACTCACGGAGTTTTCTACTCAGCGGTTTATCGACAACATTACATCTATTACGCCTGGAGCGTTGCGTGGTGGACTTGCAGCAGTGGATCGACATCCAATGCTCGACCACGTTGTAGTTGCTGGATCGGATGGCACGCCGCGTATGTATCGAATTCATCGTCATTCGAAACGTGTGATTGGTGATGATGCAAATCATATTTTCGATTTTTTTCCAATTGCTGGACGGGTGTTTGATGTCAGATTTTCTTCCGACGGCAAGCGTGTTGTAGCTGCCGGAGGGCTTAATGGTGTGGGGCATGTTGTTGTTGCAAGCTACCAACTCGAAAAAGATGTCCCACAAAACATTCTCGATATCATGGCAAAAGTGCCTGGTGAACAGGGCAAGAATAGAAAAGGCACCAAGCGGAGTGAGCAAGAGTGGAAAACACTTGACACCTTTCGCGAAAATAACACCAAAAAACTAGCTGACATACGTCTTTCGAGTACGGCATATGCAGTTGCCTTTGATCCGAATTCATCTGCTGTTGTTGTGGCGGGTTCTGACGGTGTTGTGCGTTTTTTTGATGCTGTAACAGGCAAGCCGGGCAAAGCGTTTCCGGTTGTCGAGTTGGATACGACCGTTGTAACGCAGGCGTCTCTTCCTCTGCCCTGGCCGCAGGAACCCTCAATCGAACCAGAACATGATCCTAACACGGGCCATGTGAAGGCCATAACGATTGACCCACCATCAGTTGCATTAGAAGGGCCATTCGATGCGACGCAAGTGATTGTTTTCGGTGAACTTGATGATGGGCGATCTGTGGATCTT